>JALZLF010000163.1 GCA_030858865.1 Actinomycetota bacterium
GGCGTGCTCAGGGCGACGGCCGCCGGCGCGGCCGCTGCAGGGCACACGCTCGGGGATCTGCTCATAGCCGTGCAGCCGCGCGATCTCCTCGTCGAGGTCGACCTCGATGCGCAGGTCGGGTCGGTAGTCCGGTGGGGTGACGGCAAGCACCCCCCCGGTAGCAGGCGAGACCTGGCAGGCGATGGATTCCAGCAGCTCGGCCTGCCGCTCGTCGGTCACACCCATGCCGAGGTGGCGGCGAACGCGGGCGGTGCGCAGGCGGATGACCTCCCGCGCCTCGGGGCGCGGCCACACGTCGTCGGCGGCGACGACCCGTCCGCCGGCGACATGGGTCAGCAGCGCCGCACAGCGCGCTGCACCGCGCAACACCGTCTGCGGCGGCACGGTCTTCTCGAAGCGGCTGGACGCCTCCGTGAACAGCTGAAGGCGTCGAGCGGTGCGCAGCACCGCCGCCGGCGAGAAGGCGGCGACCTCCAGCAGCACGTCGGTGGTCGCCTCGTCGACCTCGGTCCTGGCCCCACCCATGACGCCGGCCAACCCGACGGGACCTTCGGCGTCGGCGATCACCAGGTCGCTGCCCGCCAGCTGTCGCCGCACGCCGTCCAGCGTGACGACGGTCTCGCCGGTTGTGGCCTGCCGGACGTCGATGCGTTCCCCGGCCAGCCGCGCCAGGTCGTAGGCGTGGACCGGATGGCCGGTCTCCAGCATCGCGTGGTTGGTCGCGTCGACGACGTTGGAGATCGGCCGCATCCCCGCTGCCGCCAGCCGGCGCTGCAACCATGCGGGCGACGGGCCGACGGTCACGTCCTCGATCCGGGTGACGCACAAGCGCAGGCACTGGTCGGTGTCGGCGATCGACACGGGGATCCCCGTCGCCGAGCCGATCGCCAGCGGCGGCGTCTCGGGCAGCCGCAGCTCGGCTCCCGTCAGGGCCGCCACGTCGTGGGCGACGCCCCAGATGGACAGCGCGTAGCCACGATCGGGATTGATCTCCAGGTCGAGGACCGCGTCGTCCAGCTCCAGCCATTCGCTGAGGTCAGCGCCCAACGGCGCGCCGGCCTCAAGCACCCAGATGCCGCGGTGGTCGTCTGTCAGGCCCAGCTCCCGCGCGCTGGCCAGCATCCCGTTGGACACGACGTTGCGGATCGTACGGCGCGCGATCAGCACAGGCTCGGCCGGAGCGCCTCCGGCAGCGGTCGCCCCCTGCAAGGGCGCGCCCGGCAACGTGGCTCCCGGCAGCGCGGCCGGCACCAGGTCACCGACGGCGAAGTTCGACGCCCCGCAGACGATCTCGTGGTGCTCGCGACCGTCGTAGACGTCGACCAGCGACAGCTTGCTGCTGTCGGGCACCGGCTCGATCGCCTCCACCCGCGCGACGACGACCCCACGAGTGCCAGCCGTCGGACGGTGGATGGCCTCGACGACCAAGCCCCCCAGCGTCAACGTCTCGGCCAACTGTTCGGCGGACAGGCCGGGGTTCACCGAGCGGTGCAACCAGGACAACGGTACGCGCACGACGGTGCTCCGGAGAAAGGGCGGCGGCGGGCCGCCGGTGGGCTAGAAGGAGGACAGGAACCGCAGGTCGTTGTCGACGAACAAGCGCAGATCGTCGATGCCGTGGCGCAACATCGCCACCCGCTCGACCCCGACACCGAACGCGAACCCGCTGACCTGCTCAGGATCGTAGCCGGCCATCCGCAGGACGTTGGGGTGGACCATCCCCGACCCGAGGAGCTCCACCCAGCCGCCGATGGCGGGCACCCACGCGTCAATGTCGGCCGAGGGCTCGGTGAACGGGTAGTGGTCGGGGCGCATGCGGATGCGCGCTTCGGGGCCGAACAGGCCGCGACACAGCTGCGTCAGCGTCCCGCGCAGGTCCGCGAACGACAGCCCCTCGTCGACGGCCAGACACTCCATCTGATGGAACACCGGCAGATGCGTCGCGTCGGCGGTCTCCTGACGGTAGGTGCGCCCCGGCACCGCGATGTAGACGGGTGGGCCCTGCGCCAGCATGGTGCGCATCTGCACCGGCGAGGTGTGGGTGCGCAGCAGCACCGACCCCGGTGGGTCGGCGGGGTTGGAGGGCTGCACGTAGATGGTGTCGTGCATCCCGCGCGCGGGGTGGTCCACGGGGATGTTCATGGCCTGGAAGTTGAACCAGTCCGTCTCAACCTGCGGCCCCTCCACCGCGGTGAAGCCGAGATTGGCCATGACGTCGACCATCGCCTCGATGGTCTCGTGAATCGGGTGCAGGCTGCCGCGACGGGCGGTGCGCGCCGGCAGCGTGACGTCCACCGCCTCGGCGGCAAGCACGACACGGTCACGCTCGTCGGTCAGGACGGCCCGGCGTTGCTCTTCGAACTCGGCCAGCGCGGCGCGCGAGGCGTTGATGCGGGCGCCGAGGTCGCGTCGCTGCTGCTCGTCCAGTCCGCCGAGGGTGCGTTGCACGGCGGTGAGCGCGCCTCGCCGGCCCACGAGGGCAGCTTTGGCCGCGTCGAGCTCTTCGAGGGTGGTGGCGGCGGCGAATCGGTGACGACCTTCGTCGAGCAGCGTCTCGGGGTCGGCTGCGGGTGCCTTGCTCATCGTCTCCTCGAGATGTCGATGCCGGCCAGCTCCAACCCTCCCTGTGGCAGCGCGAAGTGGAAGCTGGCGCCGTCCCCCGGCGGGCTCGTGGCCCAAATCCTGCCGCCGTGCGCCTCCACGATGCCCTTGGTGATGTACAGGCCCAGCCCCGTGCCGCTGCGCCGCTCACCTGTGCGGCGGAAGAACTTGGTGAAGATGTGCGTCAGGAACTCCTCGGGCACCCCCCCACCGTGGTCGCTCACGGTGAACACCACCTGCTCGGCATCCACGGTCGCGCTCAGGCGGATCGGTCCCGCACCGTACTTGAAGGCGTTCTCGATCAGGTTGGTGAAGATCTGCTCCACCTTGTCCGGATCGGCGTACAGCTTCGGCAGGTCGGCGGAGAAGTCGGCTTTCACCTCGTGGCCGGGCTCAGTGGACTGCAGCCGCTCGACCACGCGGGCGGCGACCGTGGGCACGTCGACCATCTGCCGGCGCAGCTGCAGCCGTCCGGCGTCGATGCGGCTGACGTCGAGAAGCTCGCCGAGCAGACGCGTCACCCGGTCGGCGTCTTCGTTGATGGTGGCCAGCATGTGACGTTTCTGGTCGTCGTTGAAGCGGTCCCACTTGACCAGCAGCGTCTTGGTGAATCCCTTCACCGACGTCAGGGGCGAACGGATCTCGTGGCTGACCGTCGCCACAAGGTCGCTGCGGGCGGCGTCGAGCCGTGCCTTGGCGTCGGCGCGGCGCAGCACCAGCACCAACGACGTCAACCTGCCTGCGTCGTCGCTGTTGCGCGCCGCGCTCAACGTCACAGGTCGCGGCCCGCGGTTGACGGTGAGCAGCGTCAGGTCGATCACCGGCAGGCGTCGGCGCAGCCGGGCGTCGCCTTCCAAGGGTCGCAGGCGGACCCACCAGTCCGTTCCGGCGGCGTCGACCAGGACCAGCACTTCGCGCGCCGGTTCGCCGAGCACATCGGCGGCGTCCCTGCCCAGCATCCGACCGGCCAGCCGCGAGCAGAAGACGATGCGGCCGTCGGCGCCCACGACCACGACCGGATCTGGTAGCAGGTCGAGGACCGCGACGTCGGCAAGGTCCGTCATGGAGCGTGTTCTACCGCTCCGGATCACCGTCGCGCTCATGCAGCGCAGCGGTAGCGCGCCCATCCGGGCACTGTCCATTCTGCCGACGGGACACCTCGTAGGTGACCACGGCCACGGTCGCGGCGAGATTGAGCGACTCGGCGTGGCCGCGGTAGCCCTCGCGGTGCCTGCGCGACAGTCCAACCGACACCACATCGTCACAGCGGCGGCGCACGTCGGCGCCCAGCCCGTGAGCTTCGTTGCCGAAGACCAGGGCGACCCGGCTGCCCAGTTCGGCGGCGGTGTAGGCAATGGTCCCGTCGGCGGCCGCGCCGACCAGGCGCAGCCCCGCGGCCGCACAGGCGTCAGCCAGGGTGCCGAAGGCGACATCGCGAATCACCGGAAGGTGGAACAGCGATCCGGCGGACGCCCGCACCGCCTTGGGGTTGCGCGGGTCCACGCTGCCGCTGGTCACCACGACAGCGTCCGCGCCCGCCGCGTCCGCCGTCCGCAGGATCGTGCCGAGGTTGCCCGGGTCGCGGACCTGGTGCACAACCACAACCATCTCCGCGCCGGCGAGCGCCGACCGCAGCTCGGGATGGCGCAGCGTGGCCACACCCACCAGTCCCTGAGGTGCAACGGTCGTCGCAAGGCTGGCCAGGACCGCATCGTCGACCTGCACGACCTGCGTGCCGGCCTGCAACGCGCGCTGCACCACCTCGGCGACATCGCCGGCAGCGCCATGGCGGACGAACAGCCGTTGCAGGTGGCCGACGGCCTCGGCGACCACCTGCGGGCCCTCGACGAGGAACGCCTCGTCGTGGCGCACCCGCCCACGGCGGCGAGCCAGCCGCCGCGCGGCGCGGACGGCCGGGTTGTCCGTGCTGGTGATGACCGTCATGGCCGTGCCCGGCCGGCCGGGCGTGCCGCTAGGTCAGCGCCGTCTTTGCCACGGCCACCAGCGACTTGAAGGTCGCCGGGTCGCGGACGGCGAGATCGGCCAGCACCTTGCGGTCAATGTCGACCTCGGCGAGCTTGAGGCCGTTCATGAAGCGGCTGTAGCTCAGCCCCTCCTGGCGAGCCGCGGCGTTGATGCGGGTGATCCACAGCTTGCGGAAGTCGCTCTTGCGGCGGCGGCGGTCGCGGTACTCGTAGCGCATCGCATGCAGCACCGACTCGTTGGCGATGCGGTAACGGCGGCTGCGGGCGCCGCGGAATCCCCGGGCGCGGTCCAGAACGGTGCGGCGCTGCTTGCGCCCGTGCACGCCTCGTTTGACGCGGGCCATGAGTGCTCTCCTTGAGAAACGAGGTGGTCAGTCGCCGCGCAGCAGCTTGCGAACCTGAGCGGCGTCGCCACCGGTCAGCTCGCTCATCCCCGCCAAGCGGCGCTTCCGCGCGGAGCTCTTCTTCTCGAGCATGTGGTTGGTGTTCATCTTGCGGTGCAGGACCTTGCCCGTGCGCGTGACGCGAAACCGGTCCTTGGCGCCCGAATGGGTCTTCTGCTTCGGCACGTCGTCTCCTGTCGGATTCGCCCTGGCAACGACAAAAGCCGCTGCGCTGCGGCAGGCGCAATCCAGAAAGCACCTTTACGGGTACACGGGTCCCGACGCGCGCCGCGGCTGGCAACCGATCCTAGCAGCAGGTCAGGCGGTGCCGCCGTCAGCCGGGCGGACGACCCGGGTCGCGGCCGGGGATCCACAGGCGGTCGGTCATGCGCTGGCTGGCCGCGTCCTCCTGGGACGGCGGCGATGACGGCTCGGGGGCCGCGATCGTCGCTTCGCCAGCTCGCGACGTCTCGGCCTGATCGGCCGGCGGCGCGCCGCCGGCACCGGCCTCCTCCCGCTCGGCCTGCACCTGAGCCATCTGTAGCTGGGCGACGCCCTGGCGCATCTGGGCGGCGAGCTCCTCGGGCAGCCTCGGCCCCGCCGCCTCGGCCATGCCGGCCATCGCGTCGATCAGAATCCGCGCGTCGAGGCGGCCCAGCTTCACCTGGGCAGCAGCGGCGAGCATGTTGTAGGCCTCGGCGACCACAGCGACGGCGTCGGCGTCCCGCAGCTGCTCGAGGTAGGCCCGCATCTCCTCGGGCGAGGGTTGGCCGGTCAGAGTGGGATCAGTCATGGCGCAATCCTAGGGCGAGCGAGCCGTCGCCACCCTCGTACCCGGCCCATGGAGTCAGACGAGACCGACGAGGCGCTGGTAGCCGGTGATCAGCGTCTCACCGAACAGCAGCGACAGCAGTGCCGAGATCGCCAGGTAGGGCCCGAACGGCAGCATGTCCTTGCGGCCGCGCCGGCCGCTGCCCAGCAGCAGGATCGCCACCACGCCGCCCACCAGGAACCCGCCGAAGATCCCGAGCAGCACGTGACCCCAGCCGAGGTAGCCGAGCCCGACGCCGATGAAAGCGGCGAGCTTCACGTCGCCCATGCCCATGCCCTTGGGGCTGAGAAGCGCGATGCCGAGCAGCACGGCGAAGGCGACGATCCCGCCGAGCAGGGCACGAAGGGCCCAGCCCGGCTCGCCGGTCAGCAGGCCGGCGGCCACCAGCAGTCCCAACAGCGCGGGGGTCAAGGGGTAGGTCAGGCGGTTGGGGATCTTGCGCGTCTGGGCGTCGATCACGGCCACCACCACCATGGTCCAGGCGAACAGCAGGAAGCCCGGCAGTGCCCAAGTTGCGCCGACTCGCCAGCCGACCAGCGCGAACAGCACGGCGACGCTCAGCTCCACCAGCGGATAGCGGACGGCGATGGGATGGCGGCAGGCTCGGCAGCGGCCCCCCAGCAGCAGCCAGGACACCACCGGGATGTTGTCGCGCGCGGCGATGCGCCCGCCGCATGACGGGCAGGCGCTGGGTGGGTGCACCACGGAGCGGCGTGCCGGCAGCCGGTGGATGACGACGTTGGCGAACGAGCCGAACACGAAGCCCAACAGGCTGCAGACCGCAACCACCAGCCACTCCATGACCGGGCTCTCCTCACTCCGGACGCAGCGTGCAGCCGGGTGTCCACAATCTCGGCGGGCAGCGGGCGCCCCTGTAGCGGCAGCCGGCTTGGACCAGTAGCGCTTCGCTGCTTGCGTGGCTGGCTACTTCAGGTCGGCGAGCAACCGGGCGGTCTCGATGGCCGCCAACGCCGCGTCCCAGCCTTTGTTGCCCATCTTCCCGCCGGCCCGGTCGGCGGCTTGCTCCGCTGTCTCGGTGGTCAGCACGCCGAACGTGACCGGTACCCCGGTGGCCAACGCCACGCGCCCAACCTCCGCGGCCTGGCCGGCCACGTAGTCGAAATGGGGGGTCTGCCCGCGGATCACCGCGCCAAGGGCGACGATCACGTCCAGGCGTCCGCTGGCAGCCAGCCGCTGCACGACGAGCGGCAGCTCGAAGGCGCCCGGCACCCAGGCCAGCTCGATGTCGTCGTCGGCCACGCCGTGGCGGCGCAGGCAGTCGCTGGCGCCGTCCACCAGCGTGTGGACGATGACCTCGTTGAACCGCGAAGCGACCAGCCCGACCCTCAGCCCGCTGCCGTCCAGCACACCCTGATGAACCCTCACATGCCCTCCTCGGTGGTGGTGGTCCTGGCGCCCGGCTCGACCAACGAGGAGAACTCGTGGCCGAGCTTGTCGCGTTTGGCCTGCAGGTAGCGCAGGTTCTCGTCGGTCGGGGTGGTCTCGATCGGGACCCGCTCGACGATCTTCAGCCCGTAGCCCTCCAGACCGGCTCGTTTGGCCGGATTGTTGGTCAGCAGCCGCAGCGTCGACAGGCCGAGGTCGACCAGGATCTGCGCGCCGGTGCCGTAGTCGCGCAGGTCGGCGGCGAAGCCGAGGTCCAGGTTGGCCTGCACCGTGTCGGCTCCGCCGTCCTGCAGGGTGTAGGCCTGCAGCTTGTGCATGATGCCGATGCCGCGACCCTCGTGGCCCCGGATGTAGACGATGACGCCCTCGCCCTCCTCGGCGATCTTGCGCATGGCGTCGTGCAGCTGGGTGCCGCAGTCGCAGCGCAACGAGCCGAACACGTCACCGGTCAGGCACTCCGAGTGCATGCGCACCAGCATGTCCGGCTTGCCGATTGGCTCGCCGCGCAGCAGCGCGATGTGGTGGTGGCCGTCGTAGTCCGACTCGTAGCCGACCGCCGTGAACGGGCCGAATGGCGTGGGGATGACCGCCTCGGCGACCCGGTGGACCAGCCGCTCATGACGGCGGCGGTAGGCGATGAGGTCGGCGATCGAGATCAGCAGCAGCCCGTGATCGTCGGCGAAGCGGCGCAGCTGCGGCAGCCTGGCCATGGACCCGTCGTCGTTGACCACCTCGCACAGCACCCCGGCAGGGGCCAACCCGGCCATTCGCGCCAGGTCCACCCCGGCTTCGGTGTGACCAGCGCGTTTGAGCACGCCGCCTTCGGCGTAGCGCAGCGGGAAGATGTGCCCCGGACGGGCGAGATCGGCCGGCTTGGTGGCAGGGTCCACCAGGGCGCGGATGGTGACGGCACGGTCGACGGCCGAGATGCCGGTGGTCACTCCTGCGCGCGCGTCCACCGACACGGTGAAGGCGGTGCGGTGGCGTTCGGTGTTGACCGGGACCATCAGCGGCAGCTCGAGCTGGTCGAGCCGTTCACCCGTCATGGACATCACGATGACGCCGGAGGTGTGGCGGACAAAGAACGCGATGGCCTCCGGGGTGACCGCTTCAGCGGCCATGATGAGGTCGCCCTCGTTCTCGCGGTCGGCGTCATCGACCACCACCACGATCTCGCCGCGCTTGATGGCGGCGATCGCGTCCTCGATGGCGGCGAACTGTGCCAACACGCCGTTCACTCCCCAGCTCGGTAGACAGAAGCGCCACCACCACGCAGCAGGCGCTCGACGTACTTGGCGATGACGTCGACCTCCAGATTGACCGCTTCGCCGACGCGCCGCCGTCCCAGCACTGTCACAGCGAGGGTATGCGGGATGAGGCCAACGCTGAAGGCGCCCTGGCCAACAGCGGTCACCGTCAGGGAGGTGCCGTCGATGGTGATCGACCCCTTCTCCACGACGTATGGCGCCAGCGCCGCAGGCAGCGAAACCGTCATGGTCGTCCATTGCTCCTGCGCTTCGAGGGCCACAACCTCGCCGACCTCGTCGACATGGCCCTGCACCAGATGACCACCGAGGCGGCTGTCGGCCCGCAACGCCCGTTCCAGGTTGACCGGCTCTCCCGGCGTCAGCGCGCCGAGCGCCGTGCGCGACACCGTCTCTCCCATGAGGTCACAACGAAAGCCCGGCGGCGACTCCAGGCGGGTGATCGTCAGGCAGCAGCCGTTGACGTTGATCGAGTCCCCGACGCGCGCGTCGGCCACCACGATGGAGCACGCCACCGTCAGCGCGCCACCGCCGGCCGTGCGCTCGACGGCGGTCACGGTGCCGAGCTCCTCGACGATCCCGGTGAACACCTATTCCACTTCAGTCCACAGCGAGCGCGGGGTCATTTCCACTCCAGTCCGCGGCGGGCGCGGGTTTCGTCCAGGTCTCGGGGCGAGGTGTGTAGACCAGCACGGCGTCGTCGCCGACCTGCTCCACGTGCTGC
>JALZLF010000031.1 GCA_030858865.1 Actinomycetota bacterium
TGTAGGCCTACCAGGCCGACAGGCCAGACAGACGCTCGGCCGCGGCCTCCAGCGTCGCCAGCTGCTTGCAGAACGCGAAGCGCACGATGCCGGCGCCCAGCCGTGGCTCGCGGAAGAACGACGAGCCCGGCACGCACGCGACGCCGAGGTCGGTGACCAGCCGCTTGGCGAAGTCGACGTCGCTGTCGGCGAACGGCGAGCAGTCGACCATCGTGTAGTACGCCCCCCGAGGGACAACGGGCTGGAGGCCGACGTCGACCAGGACACCGAGCAGGTAGTCGCGCCGCTGCCGGTAGAACTCGCCGAGGCCGGCGTAATAGGTGTCGGGCAGGGCGGCGGCGACCGCCCCGGCCTCCTGCAGGGGCGCCGCCGCACCGACGGTGAGAAAGTCGTGCACCTTGCGGATCGCGGCGGTCAGCACCGGCGGGGCGACCACCCAGCCGACGCGCCAGCCGGTGACCGAGTAGGTCTTGGACAGCGCGTTGACGGTGCAAGTGCGCTCGCCCATGCCCTCCAGCGTCGCCAGCGGGGTGTGGCTCGCGCCGTCGTAGATGATGTGCTCGTAGATCTCGTCGGTGAAGGCGACGAGATCGTGCTCGACGCACAGGTCGCGGATCACGCCAAGCTCGTCGGCGGTGAAGACCTTGCCCGTCGGGTTGTTCGGCGAGTTGACGATGATCCCCCGAGTGCGCGGCGTCACGGCCGCACGCAGCCGCTCTGGGTCAAGGGCGAAGTCGTCGGCAGGGTCGAGGACCACATAGGACGGCACCGCTCCTGAAAGCGTCGCGTCGGGACCGTAGTTCTCGTAGAAGGGCTCGAAGACGATGACCTCGTCGCCTGGGTCGATCACGGCGAGCAGGCTGGCGATCATCCCCTCGGTCGCCCCGCAGGTGACGGTCAGCTGCGTCTCAGGGTCGACCTTCCAGTCGTAGTGGCGCCGGTACTTGTCGGCCAGCGCCGAGCGCAGGGAGCCGGCACCCCAGGTGATCGCATACTGGTTGACGTCGTTGGCGATCGCGTCGGCAGCAGCCTGCTTGACTGCCTCGGGGGCGGCGAAGTCGGGAAAGCCCTGGGCCAGATTGACCACCGGTCGCTCCGGCGTTGAGCTGATGGCCGCCAGGCGGGTCATCTCGCGGATCACGGACTCGCTGAACTGGTCGGCCTTGCGGCTGGTGCGTGGCATTCCACGTAGGCTACCGCCGCGCCTGCGACGTCCTGGCGATCAGCCGACCCCGCCGCTGCGCGCCGACTGCGGATGGGCAACGCCTCCGCGACCGGGGACCCGGGCATGGCAAGGGCGGGACGCTCAGGTCCCGCCCTCCGCTACAAGCCCGTCTCAGAGCGGATCATCCACTCCAGAGCGTGGCCGCCGTCAAGCGGCCAGGGGCATCCAGTCCGGGGTCCCCTGCACCGGTCGCCGTCTTCCCGGAGGGCTGACGTCGAGGGGTGCGCACGAGACCCGCTGGTCGATAGTTGAAGTCTCCGAGCGGTTGTGTGGAGGACGGGGCCTGAGTGGCCCGTTCCCTTGCCTGCACTCAGGCTAGCGACTCCACAAGCTAGTCGTGTGCGCTACCGCCTCCGGCTACTTGAGCGCTAGTCGTCACCGATGAGTCCCATGCGCATCGCGGCCGCCACGGCGGCGGTGCGGTTGCGCGCACCCAGGCGGTCGAACACCTCCTGGCAGTGCGCCTTGACGGTGCGCTCCGTGACGCCGAGATGCACCGCGATCTCCGGGTTGGTCAACCCGTCCTTGAGGTAGTTGAGGACCTCCTGCTGGCGTGGTGACAGCATCGGCTTGTCGGCCACGGGCGGCGTCGCGATCAGCTCCGTCGCGTCGTCGCCTTCCATCATGGAGCTGCGGTCCTCGAACCGTGTCTCGACGGTCCCGAAGCGCACGATGTCGCCGTGACGCAGCGTCTGGGAGCCGGTCACCGGCTCGGCGTTGACGAAGGTGCCGCCGGTGGACCCCAGATCTTCCAGCCACACCGCACCGCTCTGCCTGCGGATCACCGCGTGGGCACGGCTGACGTGCGGGTCACCGAGCTGCAGGTCGGAGTTCTCCCGGCGGCCGAGGACCTGCTCGTCGGCATCGACCACCAGGACACGACCTCGCAGCGGTCCGTCGCTGAGAACGACGAACATCGGCAGCGGGATCAATCGCTTTGCTGGGCCTACCATCCAGTCGCCCCTTTCTCGGTCGTGGTCATCCCTTGCCGTCCCCGGCCGTCGCTGCGCGGCGCCGCAGCGCCTCGACCACGGACACGCTCGTCGTCGCGTCGCCGATCTTGCTCTCCTTGCGCGAACCATGAAAGTCACTGGAGCCGGTGACCGACATCCCCCGCCGGCGGGCCGCGGCCCGCCAGTAGTCACGGACCGCAGGCTCGTGCCCGCAGTGGTCGGCCTCCACGCCCTTGAGCCCGGCGTCGCGCAGCTGGTCGAGCAGCACCGTGCTCAATGGGGTGTCCGTGTTGCCAAGACCCGGATGGGCCAGCACCGCGGTGCCGCCCGCGGCCCTGATCAACGCCACCCCATCGACGGGGGCCAGGGCCCGCTTCGGTTCGTAGGCGGGTCCGCCGTCGGCCAGGTACTGGTCGAACGCCTCGTCCTCGTCGGCCACAAAGCCCTTGCCGACCATCACCGCCGCCACATGAGGACGCCCGACCGGCGCACCGTCCGCCCTGGCGCGCACGTCGTCGATCGAGATGTCGACTCCCAGCCTCGCCAGGTTGGCGACCATGGCGTCGGCGCGACGGTCGCGCTCGGCGCGCAGGCGCTGGCATTCGGCAACGAGCCCGGGATGCTGGGAGTCGACCCAGTAGCCGAGCAGATGGATCCCGCGCTCCTCGAACTCGGTGGACAGCTCCACGCCAGGAACGAAGTCCAGCCCGTGCTCGGAGCAGGCCGCAGCCGCCTCGGCCCAACCGTCCATCGTGTCGTGATCGGTCAGCGCGAGACCGACGAGCCCCGCCGCCGCGGCGAGGGCAGCGTTGTGGGCAGGACTGGTGGTCCCGTCGGAGAACGTCGAATGCGTATGCAGGTCATACACCACGGCCGCACGCTACACGTCGCAGGCCAGGAGCCGCCGTCAGCTCAGGTGAAGGCGTTCTCCCCTGTCAGATGGCGGCCGAGCAGCAGACGTTGGATTTGGCTGGTGCCCTCGTACAGCGTGGTGACGCGCGCATCGCGCAGGTAGCGGCCCACCGGATACTCGTCGGAGTAGCCGTAGCCGCCGTGGACCTGGACCGCCCGGTCGGCGTTGCGCACGGCCGCCTCGGAGCAGAACGTCTTGGCGACCGACGACTCGACGGTGTGGCGTTCCCCCTTGTCGTGGCGCCAGGCCACCTTCCAGTACAGCGCCCTGCTGGCTTCCAGGTCGAGGTAGATCTCGCTGATCAGCTGCTGCACCAGCTGGAAGCCGCTGATCTTGCGCCCGAACTGGATGCGCTCGTCGGCGTAGCGCAATGCGGCCTCCAGGCACGCCTGAGAGATGCCCGTGGCGCCGGCGGCCAGCGAGAAACGCCCGGAGTCCAGCGCGTTGAAGGCGATCTTCAGGCCCTCGCCGACGTCTCCGAGCCGCATGCGATCGGGGACGCGGACGTCGGTCAGCACCACCTCTGCGGTGTCTCCGGCACGCAGGCCGAGCTTGCCGTGGATCGCGTTGCCCTCGTAGCCGGCGCTGTCCTGCGGCACGAGAAAGGCGGTGATGCCCTTGGCCCCTAGGTCCTGGCCGGTCTGGGCGAAGACCACCGTCAGGATCCCCCGGCTGCCGTTGGTGATCCACATCTTCGAGCCGTTGAGGATCCAGTCACCGCCGTCGCGGATGGCGCTTGTCGTCATCGCGGCCGGGTCGGAGCCGGCGTTGGGTTCGGTCAACCCGAAGGCTCCGAGCCCCTCGGACGTCAGGCGCGGCAACCATTCGGACTTCTGCTCGTCGGTGCCCCAGTTCAGCAGGCAGGTGCAAGCCAGCCCCACGCTGACGCTGACCAGCGACCGGATCGACGCGTCGCTGCGTCCGAGCTCTTCGGTGACCAGCCCGTAGGACAGGTAGTCCAGTCCAAGGCCCTGGTACTGCTCGGGAACGGTGATGCCGAGGAAGCCCATCTCGAACAGCTTGGGCACCAGCTCATCAGGAAACGCCTCGCTCTTGTCCAGCTCACGGGCGTTGGGCGCGACCTCGGCGTCACAGAAGTCGCGAGCCAGCTTGCGGATCTGCTGCTGTTGCTCGGTGAGGTCGAAGTCCACGGCTGCGGCTCCCGGTCAGCGATGGTGGCGCAGCGCAGCCTACGCGTCCACCCCGGTGGCGGGCAGGGTCGGAGGCAGCGCCTTCTCGAAGCTGCGCGACAGCGGCTGGCAGGCGTAGTACCCGAAGTTGGTGATCGGCTGGTAGCCCGACGAGGCGTACAGCGCCATGGCCTCAGGCTGGGCTGTCCCCGTCTCCAGGCGGATGGTGGTGTAGCCCAGGTCGGCAGCCGCCCGCTCCAGCGCGGCCAGCAGGCGGCGGGCCATGCCGCCGCGACGCTGGTCGGCCACGACGTACATCCGCTTCAGCTCGGCCACGGACGGCTCGATGCGGCGGATCCCCCCACAGGCCACCGGCCGACCATCGCGGTAACCGACCAGAAAGTCGCCGGTGGGTGGCGCCAAGGCGGCCGCGGTGAGGGGACTGTCGTCACGGCCGCCGTAACGGGCGACGAACTCGGCCTGCAGCTCGTCGATCAGCTGCGAGGCGACGGGGCCGTCGAGCGCCTCGCGGCGGATCTGCACGTCGTCCATGGTGGCGGCAGCGTAGCGATGCGGCCAGCCGGTGCCGATGGCCAATCGCTAGGCTGCGGGCCACCACCCGACCAGGAGCGTGCCGATGAAGGATCTTGCCCAGCTTGCCCTCGACGAGGCGGTCGCCGCCGGTGCCGGCTACGCCGACGCGCGGGCGGTGCTGGAAGAAGGTGAATCACTGTCGGTGCAGGACGACCGCGTGGAAGGTGTGCAGCGCAGCACCACCCGGGGCGTGGGCGTGCGGGTGCTGGTCGGCGGCTCGTGGGGGTTCGCGGGAACCGCCCGACTGGACCGCGAGCACATTCTGAGCGCCGCGCGCCAAGCCGTGGCGATCGCCAAGGCCAGCGCCACCGCGCAGCGCCGGCAGGTGCGGTTGGCGCCGGTCGAGGTCGCGACCGGCAGCTACACCACGCCGCACGGAACAGATCCCTTCGACATCGGCATCGACGACAAGCTGGAGCTGCTGCTGGCGGCTGCCGCCGCTGCCCACGCCGAACCGAAGCTCAGCCTGGCGAAGGCCAGCTTCGACGCCTGGCGCACCACCAAGTGGTTCGTGTCCTCCGAGGGCGCCGACCTGCGGCAGACGTTGCTGCAGCTGGCAGGCGGCGTTGAGTGCATCGCCGTCGGCGACGGCGAGGTTCAGGTGCGCTCCTATCCGAACTCCTTCCGCGGCTACTGCGCCACGGGGGGTTGGGAGGACATCGTGGCCCTCGACCTCGTCGCGAAGGCCCAGCAGCACGCCGAGGAAGCCGTCGCCCTGCTGGGAGCTCCCGAGCTGCCCCCGCAGACCGGCACGCTGGTGCTGGATGCCAACCAGGTCGCCTTGCAGGTCCACGAAAGCGTCGGCCACCCGCTCGAGCTCGACCGGATCCTGGGCTACGAGGCCGCCTACGCCGGCACCTCGTGGGTCGGCGTCGGCGACATCGGATCGCTGCGCTACGGCTCGGACCACATCAACCTGACCGTCGACACGACCACGGACAAGGGGCTGGGAACCTACGGCTGGGACGACGAGGGCGTGCCGGCGGGTCGCCACCCGCTGGTGGTCGCCGGCATCCTGCGCGACTTTCTGACCAGCCGCGAGACCGCCCCGTACGTCGATGAGCAGACGCGCAGCAACGGCACGATGCGCGCCGACTCGTGGGGCACGATCCCGCTGATCCGCATGACCAACATCAACCTGGAGCCGGGATCGGGTTCGTTCGACCAGCTGCTCGACGAGGCCGGTGACGGGATCTACATGTCCACCAACAAGTCCTGGTCGATCGACGACAAGCGGCTGAACTTCCAGTTCGGCTGCGAGGTCGCTTACGACATACGCGACGGCAAGCTCGGCAAGTTGTACCGCAATCCCACCTACACCGGTCGTACGCCGGTGTTCTGGGGTTCGTGTGACGGGGTCGCCGGGCCGCGGCACTGGCAGGTCTACGGAACGCCCAACTGTGGCAAGGGCGAGCCGGGCCAGGTCGCTCGGGTCTCGCACGGTGCCGCGCCCGCCCGCTTCCGCGATGTGCAGATGGGAGTGCGATGACCTCGCCCACCACCGAGGCACTGCTCGGCCGCCACGGGTTCGCCCGGCTGGCCGACGCCGCGTTGGGGGCCGACCTTGGCGGCGCGGTGGCGGGGGTCGAGGTCCTGCTCCAGCGCGAGGTTGGTGGGCTGACGCGGTTCGCCAACTCCCAGATCCACCAGAACGTGTGGCGTGAGGACCTGGCGGCCAACGTGCGCGTGGTCACCGACGACGGCCGCGTCGGCGTCGCGTCCATCCACACCGACGACCCGGTGGCGGTGACGCAGGTCGCCCGGCAGGCCGCTGACATCGCCCGGCTGTCCCCGCCCGACCCGGCCTTTCCAGGCCTGGCGCCGATGGCAAGGGCCGGCGACGTCGACGTCGACGAGTCCACTCTGACGGCGACCCCGCAGGATCGTGCCGAGGCGGTCCGCGCCCTGCTGGGCGAGGTCGACGAGCGCTACGACGCCGCTGGCACCTACCGCACCCAGGCTGACGAGATCGGCGTGTTCAACACCGAGGGGCAGCGCTCCTACGCGCCACGCTCCTCGGCGGCACTGACGCTGGTGGTCAGCGGCCCGTCCTCGTCGGGTTGGGCCGAAGACGGTGGCCGCTCCCGTTCCGACATCGATCCCGCCGCCGCCGGTCGCCGCGCGGTGGAGAAGGTGCGAGCCGGCGAGGATCCCATCGACGTCGATGCCGGTTCCTGGACGGTGGTGCTGGAGCCGCCGGCGGTCGGCACGCTGGCTGCCTACCTTGCCTACATGGCCTTCGGGGGCCGCGACTACCTGGAGGGTCGCTCCTACGCCGCGGGCCGGCTGGGCGAACAGGTCGCCGACGCGAGGGTGTCGTTGGCCGACGACCCTCGCTCCCCGTCTGCGGGCGGCTATCCCGTCGACTACGAGGGCACACCGACCGGCAGGGTCGAGCTGCTCGCCGGCGGCGTGCTGCGGTCGGTGGTCCACGACCGCAGCACCGCCAAGCAGGCCGGCACGGAGTCGACGGGCAACGCCCTGCCGGCGCCGAACACCTACGGGCCGTTGGCGCTGTACCCGATGTTCGCGCCGGGCGACGGCGGGTCGACCGGCGATCTCGTCGCCGGCTGCGAACGAGGCCTGCTCGTCACGCGCTTCCACTACACCAATGTGCTGAACTCCAAGGAGACGACCGCGACCGGCATGACCCGCGACGGGACGTTCCTCATCGAAGACGGCAAGGTGACCCGAGCCGTGCGCAACCTGCGCTTCACGCAGTCGTTGATGGGCGCGCTGGCCCAGGTCGAGGCCGTCGGCAGCGATGTCTCCTTCGCCGGCGAAGGGTTCGAGTACGGCTGCCGCCAGCCGGCGTTGCGCATCGCCGGCTTCGCCTTCACGGGCACGACCAGCTTCGGTTGAGGTCAGCCGAGGTTGGTCACCAGCAGGTAGCCGATCACCAGCGCGACGAGAATCGCCACCACCGCGGCGATCAGGCGGCCGCTGTCCATGCGATCGGTGACGGTCGTGCGGGCGACAGGCTCGCGGATGACCTCGCGCTCACGGACGGGTTCACGGATGACCTCGCGTTCACGGACGG
>JALZLF010000045.1 GCA_030858865.1 Actinomycetota bacterium
GGTCGCGCGGGCCCACCTGCGCCACTTGAACCCGTTTCCCGCCAACACCGGCGAGGTGCTTGCCGGCTTCGACCGCGTCCTCGTGCCGGAGATGAACATGGGCCAGCTGCGCCTGCTGCTGCGCGCCGAGTACCTGGTCGACGCCCGCGGCTACAACCAGGTGCGAGGTCTGCCGTTCACCTCGCAGGAGCTCACCGAGGTGATCGTCGCCGAGCTGGCCCAGCTTGGTGAGGAGGTGCCGGCGGCATGACGACCGTGACCCGCAAGGACTTCGCCAGCGACCAGGAGGTCCGCTGGTGTCCCGGCTGTGGTGACTACGCCATCCTGGCCAACATCCAGGGGGTGATGCCTGATCTCGGGACCCCGCGTGAGCGGATCGTGTTCGTGTCGGGCATCGGCTGTGCCGCGCGCTTCCCCTACTACATGAACACCTTCGGGTTCCACTCCATCCACGGGCGCGCTCCCGCGATCGCGACCGGGATCAGCGCCACGCGCTCCGACCTCAAGGTGTTCGTCGTCAGCGGTGACGGTGACGCGCTGTCGATCGGTGGCAACCACCTGATCCACGCCATGCGGCGCAACGCCAACTTGACGATCATCATGTTCAACAACCAGATCTACGGGTTGACAAAGGGGCAGTACTCGCCGACCTCCGAGCTGGGCAAGGTCACCAAGTCAACGCCGATGGGGTCGTTGGAGCAGCCGTTCAACCCCGTCAGCGTCGCGTTGGGCGCGGAGGCGACCTTCGTCGCGAGGTCGCTGGACAACGAGCGGGCGCACCTTGCCGAGATGGTCGAGCTCGCTGCTCGTCACCAGGGCACGAGCTTCATCGAGGTGTACCAGAACTGCAACATCTTCAACGACGGCGCCTTCGACGCCATCCGCGGCAACCAGGCCAACCAGATCCGCCTCGAGCACGGCCAGCCGATCCGCTTCGGCGCCGACCTCGAGAAGGGCGTCGCCCTGGCACCCACGGGCCAGCTGCGCATCGTCGACGTTGCCCGCCCCGGCAACGAGGCGTCGACCGGCCAGCCGGGCGAGGGCGGGAGTGAGGTGGTGGCGACCGAAGACCTGCTGGTCCACGACGCCTACCGCGACGACCCTGGCCTGGCGTTCATGCTGTCGCGTCTGGCCCACACCCCCCACGGGCCGACGCCGGTGGGGTTGTTCCGGCAGGTGTCGCGCCCGGTCTACGGCGAGCGGATGCAGGCCCAGCTCGACGACGCCGTCGCGCGCCGCGGCCAGGGTGACCTCGGCGCGCTGCTCGCCGGCAGCGACACCTGGACCGTGGAGTAACGGCCACGGACCTGACACCAAGCACCCGCGAGGACGACGATCGGTCGGGGCACGACGACCAGATCGCCTCGGCGTTCCACTCCTCGGTCGAGGAGGGGGCGCAGCGGCTGCGCCGCACCTGGCCGTCGCTGTTCTCGACGGGGTTCGTCGGCGGCATCGACCTCGGTATCGGGGTGCTAGCGCTGTTGCTGGTGCAGACCGAGACCGGCTCGGTGCTGCTGGGCGCCCTGGCCTTCACCATCGGCTTCATCGCCCTGACCGTCGCGGGCAGTGAGCTGTTCACCGAGAACTTCCTGGTACCGGTGGCGGCGGTGGTCGCCGGCCGCTCGTCGATCCGCAGCCTGCTGCGGCTGTGGTTCGGCACGCTGGCGTGCAACCTGATCGGCGGGTGGCTCTTCACCTGGCTGCTGATCGCCGCCGTGCCCCGGCTGCGCACCACCGCGGTGGAAGTCGGTAGCCACTACGTCGAGCTGGGCATCGGCTGGGAGGCGTTCGCCCTCGGCATCCTGGGCGGCGCGGTCATCACGGTGATGACCTGGATGGAGCGCAACACCGAGTCGTCGGGGGTCAAGATCGTCGCCGCGGTCACGATGCCCTTCGTCCTGGCCGCCGTGCCGCTCAACCACGTGGTCGTCTCGGCGCTGGAGATGTTCGCCGCGCTGCACGCTGGCGCGCCGTTCGGCTACGGCCAGTGGCTGGTCGCGATGCTGTGGGCGATGCTGGCCAACATGGCGGGCGGACTGCTACTGGTGACGGTGCTGCGCCTGGTCCAGGTCGGCCGCGGCGACATCGTGCACGAGCAGGAGGTCGGCGAGCGGGAGGTAGCCGACGGCCGAGGGAATCAGGCGGAGCAGGAGGGACAGCGCCCCGAGAAGCGCAGCTCGTAGGCGTCGACGGTGAATCCCGACGCCACCGTGGCCTCGACCGTGACGCGGCCCGGCAGCTCGACGCGAACGTCGGCGACCGCGCCGCAGTTGCTGCAGATCACGTGGTCATGGCGCGAGACGTTGCCGTCGTAGCGGGCGACCGCCTCGTCGCCCAGCTGCAGCTCGAGCACCTGGCCGTGGTCGGCGAGCAAATTCAGCGCCCGGTACACCGTGGCGAAGCCGACGCCGGGAACGCGGTGGCGGACACGCTGGTAGACGTCACGAGCGGTGGGATGGTCCCGCGCGTGGCGCACGACGTCGAGCACCGCCGCCCGCTGCGGGTGAGACGGAAGGCGGCTGGTCCTGATGGCAACGCGGCTCCTGGCTACAATTTCGCAACGGCAGCGTTGAAGAATACGGCTGCGACGGCGGCAGTCAACTCGTCGCACGCGCGGCGGTGATGGCAGAATGCGTACTCCGTCGACCCCGACAGGAACTGCCCGGTGCGTGTCCTTCTCGTCTGTGACAACCCCCGCGTGGCGTTGCAGGTCTCGACCGCGCTGCTGGGCGAACCCGGCGTGGAGGTCTTCGGGGTCAGCACCCCCCAGCGCGCGGTGGCGATCCTGGATGACGGCGACGCCTTCGACGTGGTGGTCGCTGACAACGACACGGCGCCCAGCGGCGGGTTCTACCTGTCGCGCGAGATCAAGGCGCGCGGGCAGATGGGCCAGGACGTGCCCCCGGTGATCCTGCTGCTGGCGCGCCAGCAGGACGTCTTCCTGTCGAACTGGTCGCAGGCGGACGCCTACGTGCTCAAACCCGTCGACCCGTTCAACTTCGCCGAGGCGCTGCACTCGGTCGTGGCGGGCGCCCCGCTGCCCGCCCTGCCCGGCATCGGCGGTGACCCCACCCCTTCGCTGCTGGACGTGCCCGGCAACGACGACGCCCCCACCGAGATCGGCGGCAGCATCGGCGGCACCTCCCCGTGATCAGCTGGCCCGACGTCCTCGGCCGCCTGGTGCGCGGTCAGGACTTGGACGACACCGCCACCGCCGCCGTGATGGAGCAGATCATGGGCGGCGAGGCCACCCATGCGCAGGTGGCGGGCTTCCTCATGGCATTGCGCGCCAAAGGTGAGACCGCCGCCGAGATCACTGGCCTGGTGCGCGGGATGCGCGGCTTCGCCCTGGCCGTCGAGGTGTCCGGTGACGTGGTCGACACCTGCGGCACCGGCGGCGACCGGGCCGGCACCTTCAACGTCTCCACCGTCGCGGCGATCGTGGCGGCCGGGGCTGGGGCAACGGTCGCCAAGCACGGCAACCGGGCGGCCAGCGGCCGTTGCGGCTCGGCCGACCTGCTGGAGGACTTCGGCGTCGTCATCGACCTGCCGCCCGCGGCGGTCAGCCGCTGCATCACCCAGGTCGGCATCGGGTTCTGCTTCGCACCGACGTTTCATCCCGCGATGCGCCACGCCATGATCCCGCGCCGCGAGCTGGGTGTCCCGACCGTGTTCAACTTCCTGGGTCCGCTGACCAACCCCGCAGGCGCCCAGCACCAGACCATCGGGGTCAGCGACCCCACGATGGCGCCGCGGATGGCGCAGGTCCTCGCCCGCCTCGGCACCCGCCACGCCCTGGTGTTCCACGGCGCCGACGGCCTCGACGAGCTGACGACGACGGGACCGTCCACGGTCTGGGAGGTCCGCGGCGACCAGGTCACCCAGTCGACGCTGGACCCTGACGATCTCGGGCTGGCAGCGGCGACCGTGGCGGACCTGCGCGGCGGAGACGTGGCCGACAACCGCCGCATCGCCGAGGCGGTGCTGGCCGGTGAGCCCGGACCGCCGCGCGACATCGTGCTGCTCGGTGCCGCCGCGGCCCTGGTCGCCGCCGACCGCGTCGACGGCTTTCCCGCCGGGTTGACGGCCGCGGCCAAGGCGGTCGACTCGGGCGAAGCCGCGCAGGTCCTGCAGCGATGGGTGCAGACGTCCCAGCGGCTGCGGTAACGCCGCACGAGCCGGCGCTACACGCCTTCGGCGTCCTCGAAGCCGATGCCCCACAGCCGGTCCAGGTCGCTGCTGGAAAAAGCCTGGAAGGCGATCATCGTGTGGGTACCGCGAACGCCTGGCACCTTGGCGATCCCGCTGGTCACGACCTCGGCGACCTGCTCGTGGGCGGAGACGCGCACCAGCGCGACCAGCTCCCAGTCCCCGGTCACCGAGTAGACCTCCGACACGCGGTCGATGTCGGCGATCGCCTGCGCTGTCTCGGGAATGGCGTGGACGTCGACGTGGAGCAACACGATGGCGGTGATCACGGCGTCAGGTTAGCCGACACCTCGACACGTTCTGGTGTCCTGGCTCGCCGCGTGCGTTTGGCGGCCAGCTCGGAGGCCGGCCGACCGGTGGACCGGTGAACCCGGCTCAGCCGCGCCTGCAGGGCCGCGAGCTGCCCGCCGCCGGCCACGCCGAGCGCCAGACCGGCGCCGGTGTGGTGCAGCACCACGCCGTGACCTTCCAGCCAGCGCGTGACGAGCTCGACCTCCTCGGCGTCCTCGGTGCGTACGGGCAGTCCGGCAGGCACGCAGGCATCGGCGATCGGGACCGCACGACCGACCAGCTCGGCCACGGTTCGTTCCAGGTCGGCGGGGCGGCAGCCGGCCGTGGCGACCAAGCGACCGTCGGCAGCGGCGACGACCTCCAGAGCCGGGCCATCGACGCTGTGGCTTGCCGCCGGGCGCGAGGCGACCAACAGGCCCGCGGCCACCGTCGCGGTGAGGCGCCTGGTCCGCCACACCGCGGTGACGAAGGCGTGCAGGCGGTTGCGCACCGTGGCGGCTTCCTCGAAGCGTCGCTGCCGAGCGAGTGCCTGAAATCGCGCCTGCAGCGGCACCAGCACTCCGGCGGGGTCGCCGGTGAACGCAGCGGTGACCATCGCGACAACCTCGGCGTAGCGCTCGGGCGACACCGACCCGTCGCAAGGTGACAGGCAACGGCCCATCTCGGCCAGCGCGCAGGCGGCGAAGCGGGTTCCCGCGCCGATCCGCGGGGTGCAACGGCGCAGCGGCACCACGTCCTGCACGGCCTCGGCGACCAGCTGAGCGGCGCCACGCGACGGCAGGGGCCCCAGGTAGGCGGCGCCGTCTGCCCTGGCCTCGCGCACGATGGACAGCCGAGGGAACCGCTCGCTGGTGAGCTTGAGGTACACGCCGCGCTGCGGCGTCTTGGACCGCCGGTTGTAGCGGGGACGGTGCGCGTGGATCAGACGCACCTCGGTGACGGCGGCCTCCAGCGGCGTGGGGCACGGCCAGTACTGGACCGTTGCCGACTCCTTGAGCAGGTCGACGACCTTGCGGCGGTCGTCGCTGCCGAAGTACGACCGCACGCGGGCGCGTAGATCGGTCGCCTTGCCGATGTACAGCAGCTCACCGGTACCACCCGTGAACGCGTACACGCCGGGAGCGTTGGGCAGCCCGTCGACCAGCGACCGGCGGCTGGCAAACAGCGGCGTGTTGCGCACCTTGGCGAACGCCGTCAGGTCATCCAGGGTCACGA
>JALZLF010000054.1 GCA_030858865.1 Actinomycetota bacterium
GCGGGCGACACCGCGGCCGGCGGCCGCGTGCGCCGCTGCCGGCGCCGTTCGTCACGATCCCGGCCGCGCCTGCTTCGCGTGTCGGTCATCGCGCCACCAGCTTCTTCGCCGTCTCGACCGCAACCGACGCGTCCCGGCAGTAGGCGTCGGCGCCGACGTCCGCCGCGAAGGCCTCGTTCAGCGGCGCGCCCCCGACCAGCACGACGAGGCCGTCGCGGACGCGCTCGTCGCGCAACGCTTGGACCACGACCTTCATATAGGGCATCGTGGTCGTCAGCAGGGCGCTCATCCCCAGGATGTCGGGTTGGTGTTCCGCGATGGCGGCGAGGAAGTCGTCGACTGACCGGTTGATGCCGATGTCGACGACCTCGAAGCCGGCGCCCTCCATCATCATCCCCACGAGGTTCTTGCCGATGTCGTGGATGTCACCCTTGACCGTGCCGATCACCATCGTGCCGACCTTGGGAGCGCCGGTCTCTGCCAGCAGCGGGCGCAGAATCGTCATCCCGCCCTTCATCGCCTTGGCCGCCATGAGGACCTCGGGGACGAACAGGATCCCGTCGCGAAAGTCCACGCCGACCACGTCCATGCCGGCCACGAGGCCCTCGGTGAGGACCTGATAGGGCGCCATGCCGCGACCGAGCGCCTCGTTGACCTCCTGCGCGACCTCGTTGCGCCGGCCGTCGTACAGGTCGTCCTGCATCAGCTCGAACAGCTCCGGAGTGTCGAGCTCGGTGATGTCGACGTCTTCGTCTTCGCTCATACGGCGTCTCCTGTTCGGGCGGCGGTCGCCTTGCTACGGGTGTCCACCAGCTGGGCGAGATGAGCGACGTCGTGCTCGACGAGGTCGCGGACGAGGCGCACCATGCGCGTCTGTGTGAGGGACTGGTGGACGGCCATCCGCGCCCAGCCGCCTCGGGGCAGCGCCCTCAGGAAGGCCAGCGTCTCCGCTCGCGCGGTACAGAACCGAGCCGCCAGCTGCTGGCAGGTGGCGTGCGGGTCGTGGCGGGTCTCGTCCGGGGCGATGGGCGCCAGCACCGGCCGCTCTTGCTCGGCGACCGTTCGCAGTCGGGCGCGGTAGCGCTCCTCGACGTCGACGAGGTGGTTGAGGATGTCGGTCACCGACCACTCGCCTCCGGCGGGCCGTGCGCGGCCGGTCGGGTCGTCGGTGCGCCCCGCCGCCCGCGCGACGTCGGCCGGGGTCGACGCGAGGGCGTCGAGCAGCATGTCCGCCTGCCTCATGACCCCGCCGGCTCCTTCTCAGCGCGCTCTGCGGCGCGCTCGGCGGCGCGCTCGGCGGCGAGGGTTCGACTCCGCCGCCGCCTCGGGCCGGCTTGCGCGGGGGGTGGCAGCACGTCCTGCAGATGCGGGAAGGCGTCGTGTGCGTGCGGCAGGGCCAGCGCGGCCACGAACTCGTCCTGGAAACCGGGCTCGACGGCGGTCTCGACGTAGGTCACCGCCCTGGCGAGCTCGGCGGCCTCGCGGCGCCGCTCGCGGTTGAGCAGCGCGATCCGGGCGCCGTCGCCGGCCGCGTTGCCGACGGCGCGGATCCGTGCCGGGTCGCAGTCGGGGATCAGGCCGAGCACCATCGCGTGCCAGGGGTCGATGTAGCTGCCGAAGGCGCCGGCGAGCAGGATCCGCTCGATCCGCTCCACACCGGCCCGCCGCATCAGCAGCCGCGCGCCGGCGTACAGCGCGGCCTTGGCCAGCTGCACGGCACGCACGTCTGACTGCGTGACCAGGATCGGCCGGCCCGACGACGTCTGCTCCGCGGTGGCGAGCACGAACTCACCGCTGCGCTCTCGCCACTGCACCCGTTCGGCGGTGGTCTCGGGGTCGAAGCGTCCGTCGGCGCGAACGATGCCGGCGAGGTACAGCTGCGCGATCGCCTCGACCACGCCGGAGCCGCAGATGCCCGAGGCTCGTACCGCAGCGGTTTCGCTGTCCTTCTGCAGCGCAGCGGTAGGACATGACTCCTGCGACCAGCGCTCGTCGTCGATGACCTTGAAACGGGCCGCGGCGGTCGCAGGGTCGATGCGCACACGCTCGATCGCTCCAGGGGCGGCGCGCATGCCGTGGGTGATCTGCGCGCCTTCGAAGGCCGGACCCGTCGGGCTGGACGCGCTGTAGACCCGCCCGGGCGTGGCCAGCACGATCTCGGCGTTGGTGCCGATGTCGACGATCAGCGTCGGGACGGTGACCAGGTGCGGCTCCTCGGCGAGCAGCACCGCGACGTTGTCGGACCCGACGTGGCCGGCCTGCAGCGGCGGCAGGTGCACATAGGCCGCGGGATGCAGCTGCAGACCGAGATCACGCGCCTTGCAGTCGATGGGGTCCTGGGTGGCAAGGGCGAACGGCGCCCCCCCGAGCTCGACCGGATCGACGCCGAGCAGGATGTGGTGCATCACCGTGTTGCCGACCACGACCGCCTCGTACAGCTCGTCGGTCCCTACCCCGGCGGCGGCGGCCGCGCGGGCAGCCAGCTCGCTCACACCGTCGACGATGGCGCGCCGCATGCGCTCAAGGCCCTCGTCGTGCGTCATGGCGTAGGCGACCCTGCTCATCAGGTCCTCGCCGTGGACGACCTGAGGGTTGGCCATCGACTCGGTGGCCAGCACCGCCCCCGTGCGCAGGTCGCAAAGGTGCGCGGCCACGGTCGTGGAGCCGACGTCCACCGCCAGACCGTAGGCACCTTCCCGGTAGCCCGGCCGGACGTCGAGGACCTCCTGATCGTCCCACAACGTCACCGTCACGGCCCAGCCACCGTCGCGCAGCGCGCGCTGTAGACCTTGCAGGACGGTGAGGTCCAGGCGTAGGCCGCGCAGGCCCCACTGGTCGTCCAGCGCCGCCGCCAGGCGCTGGGCGTCGCCGCGCTGATCGGACAGCGACGCCTCGGCGACTTCGACGTAGACCTGCCGCACCGTCGGGTCGACGGCGATCAGCCGGTCGCCCGCGGCCTTGCGGATCACCTGCTTGCGCGCCTGGCTCTCCCGCGGAACGCCGACCAGGACGTCGCCCGTGACGCGCGCCGCGCACGACAGTCGCCGGCCTTCAAGACCCCGGCGCCGCAGCAGCTCGGTCTCCTTGGCGCCCGCGGCGGTCACCCGGTCGGCGGCGGAGACGATGCCGTGCTTGGCGTACACACCCTCTTCGACGGTGACCTGGCAGCGACCGCAGGTCTGGCGGCCACCGCAGATGCTCTCGATCTCCAGGCCAACCTGGTGCGCGGCGTCCAGCAGCGTGGTGCCCGGCTCGACGCGACCCCGTTGGCCCGAAGGCATGAACGCGACCAGCGCGGTATCGACCTCGGGCATCAACCTCCAAGGCTATGCGGCGACCTGCGCGTGGTGAACGGGCGCGGGACCCACGATCGGCGGTGCTGCGTTGTGCGCCGCGCACAAGACATATCGCGTTACGCCGTGCAGCCGGCCGGCCTCCAGCGCGCTATGGGCCGTGCAGCCGGTAGACCTTCAGCGCGACGTGGAGGTTCAGCCGTACGCCGGCGGCTCCCAGACCGACGGCCAGCACCTGCTCGACGCGGTGGACGCGGGCCAGCAGTGTGTTGCGGTGCACGTACAGCGCGGCGGCTGTCTCGGCCAGCGCCCCGCCGTGATCCAGGTACGCCTCGAGGGAGGCGACGAGGTCGGTACGGTGCTCCCGGTCATACGCGGCCAGTGCATGGACCTGGTCGAGGTAGCGGTTACCGGCGCGAGCCTCGGCCGGCAGGTGCCACAGCCAGTGCAGCAGGCCCAGGTTCTCAAAGGCGACGACGCGCTCGCCGGTCCCCAAGGCGGTGGCGATGTGCAGCGCCTCGCGCGCCTGTTCGTAGCTGCGCCGGATCCTGTCCCCCACCTCGGCAGTGTCGGGCGGCTCGACGTTCCCGACGCCGGCGACCAGGCGACCAGCCGCGTCGTCGACCGCGTCGACCAGTGCGGCCGCGTCGGTCAGCGCTTGGTCGCCGTCGGGGCTTTCGAGGACGACCACCAGCACGTCGTCGCGCCAGACGCTGATCGCGGAACGACCGCTGGACCGCAACCAACGTTGGACGACCGGCTCCAGCGGTGCAGCCGCACCGGCGCGCGCCGCCGTTCGCAGGCAGACCACCGCATGGGCGCGGTCGAGTCGGAAGCGCAGATGGTGCGCGCGCTCGGCGAGCGCGACGGCGTCACCGGCGCTGCTGAGCACCTGCTCCAAGAAGTCACCCTGCGACGTCGCGTCGTCGCGGCGGTTCACCAGCTGTTGCCAGATCGCCTCGGTCAACTCGATGAACCGCACGCCTCGGGGCGTGGTGATCAGCGGGAACGCCAGCGCGTCGGCGGCATCGCGCATCGCTCGGGGAGCGTGGTTGAAGATGTAGCCGACCGACAGGACCATGCCGGCGACCCCCCGCGCCACCAGCTCGGGAACCAGGGCGGCCTGACGGTCGGGGTCGTCGGCGAGCCCGACGCCGGCGGTCAGCAGCAGCACGTCTCGGGTACCCCACTCGTAGGCCGCGCCGGGAAGGTCGACGATGTGCACGCGACGGACCGGCCGCTGCAACCCCGCGTGCCCGGCCACGACACGCGCCTGCGCGAAGGCCGGCATCGCCAGCGTCTCGCGCACCGTCAGCGCGGGGCCTGCCGTCTCAGCGCCCATCTCGTCCTCGCCAGCGTCCACGTCGGTTGCCGTGGACGTCGTTGGGGTCACCTGCCGTCGCTGCCACCCAGCCGCTGAGACAGGTCCCGCGCGGCTCGGCGGCACAGCTCGGTCAGCTGCGGCAGCCGTTCGACGGTCAGCCGGTAGGAGGGGCCCGAAACGCTGAGCGCCGCCCGGCAACCCTGGGAGTCGAACACCGGCGCCGAGACGGCATGCAGGCCGTCCTCGAACTCGCCGAGGACGGTGACACAGCCGTCGTTGCGTATCTGCGCCAGCTGCGCCTCCAAGACCGCACGATCGCTGATCGTCCGCTTGGTGTAGGCCTCTAGGGACAGGTCCGTCGGGATCCCGTCCGTGCGGTAGGCCAGCAGGACTTTGCCGTTGGCGGTGGGGTGGACCGGGGTGCGCCGGCCCGTCCACTGGCCGATGCCAACGATGTGGGGTCCGTCGACCTGCGCGATGTTGGTCACTTCCGTACCGGCGCTGTCGAGCACGGCGATGTTGACGGTCTCGCCGGTCTGGCCGGCCAGATCGCCCATGCAGGCACGCGCGATCGCCACCAGATCGACGCCGCCGCCGACCACGAGCAGACCCAGCCGCCCCAGCTCCGGCCCGAGCCGCAACTCGTTGGTCTTGGCGTCGCGTTCCAGGAACCCGCGTTGGGACAGCGTGGCGGCGAGTCGCGATGCCGTGCTCTTGTGGACGCCCAGCACGGTGGCCAGCCGGCCGACCGTCATCGTGGGCAGCTCCGACGAGAAGGCTTGCAGCATCTGCAACGCACGGTCAGCGGTGTGCAGCTGGCTCACGGCGCGAACCGATCTTCGGTCGCGTGACGCCCAGCGTGCGCGGGGACCGCCTCGTCGGTGTCGACCCAGATGGGAGACGACCACGCCATCTCGCCGTCGACGAGGTAGGCCCTGGCGTAGTACCACGCGGGCTCGGACCGCTCGTCGGTCCAGCGCAGTCGCAGCTCGGTGGCCCCTAGACCCGACAAGCCCCCGACGCCGGGCTGCAGCCGTAGCCGACCATTGGACTGTGCCCTGGTGCTCATGGTCGTCGAGGTGGCGTCGACGGGATGCGCCCGCAGGGTGGCCAGGTCCGCGAACAGCTTTCCCGCGCCGCTGTCGACCCGGACCACCGCGTCGGGTGGACCAACGACGGTCAGCTCGATGCCGCCGCGGGTTGGTCCGTAGATGCCGCCGCCGCCGAAGCTCTGCGTCGCGGCGGTCCAGCGCACCGCTGCCTGGCTCACCTCGACGACCTCGGGAGACCAGTAGGACGTGCGCAGCACCTCTCCCCCCTCGACGCGCAGGGTGCCACTGGAGTCCGTGGGGCTCGGGTTCATCCCCCACTCGAGGCGCAGCGGCACGGCGATCCAGCCGCGAGGCAGGTCGAGCTCGGGCAGGCGGCTGTGCACCAGCTCACCGTTGCGCAGCAGGTCGACGCGGGCCAGCTCGCGGTAGCCACGCGCGTAGACGTCCATCTCGACCGGACCGGTCTGGCGTCGTTCGCCACCCATGAAAGTGTCGCCGATGCGGGTGTCCAGCACGATGTCTCTGGCGGTGGCGCCCATCGTGCGGCGGCTGCGCAGGGCGTCGAAGATCGTCGCGCGGTCCAGATCGGTCGCGTAGGCGCCGACGTAGCTGGCGCCGTTGCCGTGATCCGACGAGGCGATCAGCCCGAAGCGATATCCACGGCGTAGCCCGTCGAGCACGAAGCTGCCGGGCAGCGTGGCGTCGGCGTACTGGCGGAAACACCCGTCGTCCTCGTAGTTGCCACGGCACGCCTGGAAGATCTCCACCAGCCGCAGGTAGTCCGCGTCGTAGTGGTTCCAGTCGTAGGGCACCATCCCCGATCCCGGATGATGCGGAATGGTGATCGCCGGATAGTCGGGAAACCGCCGCAGCTGCTGCCACAGCTGATCCGGTCGCTGGCTACCTTCGGCCAGCGAGGAGAAGATGGGTCCGCCACGCTGCGCCGACGAGTAGATGACGTTTTGGTGGCCGCTCGTCGAGGTCCACTCGAAGCCGTACAGCGGCACGAAGCGCCCGTCGACCTTGAACAGGTCCGCGATCTTCTGGATGCACCACCACTGGTAGGCCGTGGAGTTCTCGGAGTGATCCGTCACGGCCCAGAAGTCGTACTCACACACGTCCCACGAGTAGCGGTAGAACTCGTCCAGCGAAGGTTCGTCGGCCGCGGTGCAGCGGCTGATCAGCGAGTGGCGGTGCAGGTCCCCCCAGTACAGGCTGTGGGCCTCGCCGTCGATCTGGGTGCGGTAGCGCTGCCGGTCGCCGCCGGTCCACGCCCGGGCCTCCCTGCGAGCCGACAGCCGCGGGATCGGCTGCGGGCCGGTCGTGCCGGCCGGGCCGTTGGAGGCCACCGGCGCGAAGCGGATCTGGCCGGGCCCGTGCATGCCGTGCCACACCACCTCGCCGTAGTGGTCGTGCAGGTGAGGGCATGCCCTGCCTCCGAAGCCCTCCGTCCACTCGAAGGCGCGCTCGCGCCGCCCGTCGCTCTGCCAGGCCACCACCGCGCCGTCGGGGCCGGCGGCGGCCGTCGCCTCCTCCACCCCGGCGTCGCTGCCGTCGAAGGTGATCACGGGACCCCAACCGTCCTTGCCGAGGACCTGAGCGGCCACCTCCCAGTAGTAGTTCAGCAGCGGCAGACGGCGCAGGGTCCGGTAGGCGACCACCAGGCCGCCGTCGGGCGTGGCGGCCAGGCGCGGCAGTCCCGCCGGGCTGATCTCCAAGCCGCCGGCCAGGCAGCCGCGACCCCGGCGCACGCCCTGGTCGTCGACCGCGACCACGTGGACGGAGGCGGCGAGGTTGGGGATCAGCTCGGGAGGGACGAACTCCCCCGGCGGCTTCATGCCCGGCTCGCCGGTGTCACCGAGGCGGTCGAGCCGCCGCAGAGCGGTGGGTCCCGACCCCGCGTGCCCGTGGACGGTGACGGCGTCGAAGGCGCACCACACCTGCCCGTCGCCCGTGACGGCCAGGCTGGGGTGCAGGGCGTAATCGGTCCCCGAGCTCAACGGGCGGCAGGGCCCGAGTGTCAGACGTCCTACCGTCGCGCTACTCGAGGACGGCTCGGCATCCCGGCGTCGCGTCATCACCCGGTAGGCGCCGTCGGTGTAGGCGCTCCAGGCGTACGCGCTGCCGCCGCCCGGCAGCGCCGCCAGGCTCGGATCCCAGACGTTGTCGCCGGATCCGTCGTCGCTGATCAGCTGGGTGTCCTGCCAGCGGCCGTGATCCCAGCGGCGGGCGAAGCCCGCGAACCTGCTGCCGAGGCGGCCCTGCCAGCAGACCTCGACCCCCCCGTCGGCGTGAGCAACCACCTCCTGATTGAACGAGGGGTGCGCGGTGGTGGAGACCAGCTCCTCGTCGCTCCAGCGCCCGCCGTCCCAGCGGCGTGCCCAGACGGCGACGTGTCCTACCGCTTCGCTGCATGAGGACAGGACCTGCCCACCGTTGGCCCGGGCGAAAAAGACCCACGGGTGCGCCTCGGCGTCGAACAGCGCCGTCGGCCGGAAGCAGTCCGCCGGAGCCCCGGACACCGCGGTCGCCGGCATCACCGGCTCGCCGGCCTCGTCCAGCAGCGTGACGACGACCTGCTCACCGACGTCTTCTTGCCACTCGATCCAGGCCAGCAGGATCGACCCGTTCGACCCCACGGCCACCGACGGCCGCGCCGCGAACGCGCCGCCGGGAGCTGGCCGGCCGTGCAGACGCGTGTGCCCACGCAGGTCGGCAGACTCCGCCAGCAGCTGTCGCGCCTCGGACAGGAGTGCTGGGATCCGGCGGTCGCCCTCGTCGACCCACATGTACCGCAGCGGGTCAGGGTCCAGGGCCTGCGTGACCCGGGTCAGGTCCCGGCCGGCTTCCCCGGCCGTCGCCAGCTCACGGTTGAAGGCGGCGACCAGGTCGAGGTGCGCCCGCTGCTCGTCGGTGTACTCGCTGCGGAAGTGATCGTGCCCCGCGCACCGCATCGGCTCCGCCTCCGTTGATGTCCGCCCCCAGGGCGTCAGGCGATGGCGGCCCGAAACCGTGCCGATATCGCAACGGGCTACATATAACGCAACGCTTCTCGGCCGTGCAAGGGCTGGCCTGCCGTCGGCGGCCTTGACGAAGGCGAGCGGTGCCCTGATGCTGTTTGTCGAATGGGTGCCGGAGTGCGCAACCTCTACATCGACGGTGCCTGGACCACGCCTCAGCGCGGTCAGGGACGCGAGATCGTCAACCCGTTCGACCGGAGCGTGGTGGCCAAGGTGGCCGAGGGCGACGGCGGCGACGCGCGGAAGGCCATCGCGGCCGCTCGCCGGGCCTTCGACACCGGGCCGTGGCCACGCACCCCCGCAGCCCAACGAGGCCGGATGGTGATGGCCCTGGCCGACCTCGTCGAACGCGACACCGACGAGCTGGCCCGCCTGGAGACGCTGGACACCGGCAAGACCCTGACCGAGAGCGCCGCCGACATGGCCGACGTCGCCAGCGTCCTGCGCTACTTCGCGGGGCTGGCAGACAAGGACGGCGGCTTTGTCGTAGCGTCACCGGTTCCCCACAGCCGCAGCGTCGTCGTGCGGGAGCCGGTGGGGGTCTGCGGCCAGATCTCCCCGTGGAACTACCCGCTGCTGCAGGCGTCGTGGAAGCTGGCGCCGGCGCTGGCCGCCGGCAACACCGTGGTGGTCAAGCCCAGCGAGATCACCCCGATGTCCACCATCAAGCTGTTCGAGCTGGTCGACGAGGTCGGCTTCCCGCCGGGTGTGGCAAACCTGGTCCTCGGCCCCGGCCCGACGGTCGGCAACGAGCTGGCCGCCAGCAACGACGTGGACATGATCTCGTTCACCGGTGGCATCGCCACCGGCAAGACCGTGATGCAGGCCGCCAGCGCCAACGTCAAGCGCATCGCGCTGGAGCTAGGCGGCAAGAACCCCAACATCGTCTTCGCCGACGCCGACTTCCAGACAGCGGTCGACTACGCCTTGATGGCGGTGTTCTTCCACTCCGGCCAGGTGTGCTCGGCCGGCGCCCGACTGCTGATCCAGGAGCCGATCCACGACGCCTTCGTTGCCGAGGTGTGCGACCGGGTGGCGCGTATCCGCCTCGGCAACGGGCTGGACGCTGCCACCGAGAGCGGGCCGATGATCTCCGCCGGGCAGCGCGACAAGGTCGAGCGCTACGTGCAGATCGGCATCGCCGAGGGCGCCACACTGGCCGTCGGCGGACAGCGGCCAACCGAGCCGCGGCTGCAGGCCGGCTTCTTCTTCCAGCCCACGGTGTTCACCGACTGCCACAACGACATGCGCATCGTGCAGGAGGAGATCTTCGGCCCAGTGCTGACCGTCGAGCGGTTCGCCACCGAGGCCGAGGTGGTGCAACGCGCGAACAGCACCATCTACGGGCTGGCCGGCGCGGTGTGGACGAACGACGCCAACCGTGCCCAGCGCGTCTCGCGGGCGCTGCGCCTGGGGACCGTGTGGATCAACGACTATCACCCGTACTTCGCTCAGGCCGAGTGGGGGGGTTTCAAGCAGTCCGGCATCGGCCGCGAGCTGGGCCGCCAGGGTCTGGAGGAGTACACCGAGGTCAAGCACGTCTTCGCCAACCTCGACCCCAGGCCCATGCACTGGTTCAAGGGCTAGCAGGAGTTCCCCGGGCACAGGAGCCTCGCGATGACCATGAACATGCGTGTCGAACAGATGTACCGGCCGCACACCTTCGAGCTGCCGACCCGCTTGGACCACAGCGTCGGCATCGCGCGCCGAGCCGGTGAGCAGGTCAAGGCGCTGGGGGTGAGCAAGGCGCTGTTCGTCACGGATCCTGGCATCCGCGCGGCGGGAGTGACCGCCCGGGTGGAAGAGTCCCTGCGCCAGGCCGGCGTCGCGGTGGCGATGTTCGACCAGGACGAGCCCAACCCGTCCACGACCCTGGTGGCCAAGGCCACGGCGATGTACACCGAGCAAGGCTGCGACGGCTTGGTGGCCGTCGGCGGCGGCAGCTCCATGGACACCGCCAAGGCGGTGGGCGTCGAGGTCACACACGACGGCCCGATCCTCGACTACGAGGCAGCCGAGGCGCGCAAGCCGCTGACGGTGCGTATCCCCCCGTTGGTGGCCATCCCCACCACCGGCGGGACTGGCTCGGAGATGACCCAGTGGGCGGTCATCACCGACGAGGCACGCGAGTACAAGTTCAACGTCGGTGGACCGCTCATCGCCGCCCATGTGGCGCTGGTGGACCCCGAGATGCAGGCCACGATGCCCGCGCGCATCACTGCGGGGACCGGCATCGACGCGTTGTGCCACGCCATCGAGTGCTACACGATGCAGTGGGCACAGCCGGTCACCGACGCGGTGGCGTTGCTGGCCATCGAGTACACCGCCGCCTACCTGCGCCGCGCCTGCGCCAGCCGCGACGACATCGAGGCGCGCTACGGCATGGCCCAGGCCGCCGCGCTGGCGGGCATGTCCTACGGCAGCGAGTCGGCGGGCGCGGTCCACGCGATGGCTCAGTCCCTCGGCGGCATCGTGCCGGTCGCGCACGGCGAGTGCGTTGGGGCGTTGCTGGGACCGGTCATGGAGTTCAACTGGCAGGGCGAGCCGCGACGCTACGCGCGGGTCGCCAAGGGCTTGGGCGTCAACACCCACGGCATGTCGGTCGAGGCCGCGGCGGTGGCCGCGGTGCAGGAGGTCTACCGGCTGGTCGACGACGTCCAGATCCCCTCACTGCAACAGCAGGGGGTCGACGCCGAGATGATCCCACGGCTGGCCGCCGAGGCGCTGAAGGACCCCCAGACGATCGGCAACCCCCGCGACCTCGACGAGCGGTCCTACGCGTGGATCTACCGGCGCAGCTTCGGGCTGGAGGAGTCCACCGTCGACGTAGGTACCCGCACGTAGGGCGCGGGCCACCGCTGGCTCGGGATCAGGCGGCGGTTGCCTCCATGGCGGTGGCCACCCTGCAGATCGACGGGTGCGGCCATGCGGTGAACGCCCTGCTGTTCGACAAGGACGGCACGCTGTTCGACTTCTCGTCCCTGTGGGGCGGCTGGGCGGACCGCTTGCTGGAGGAGGTGCTCCACGCCGTCGCTCCTTCCGCCGCCCACTTGCGGCTGGGACCGCTGATCGGCTGGGACGGCGCGTCGCGCCGCTACGACCCCGTCGGCCCGCTGGCCATGGGTTCCATACCCGACGTGCTGACGGCCTTGGCGACGGGCCTGTACCGGCACGGCGTGCCGTGGCATCGGGCGAAGGAGGCCGTGGTCCACGCCCGCCGCCACACCGACGCCACCTTCGACTGGGCAGCCGCGCTGCGCCTCACCTCCGGAGTGGTGGAACTGCTCGAGCAGGCCGGCCGTGCGGGCCTGGCGGTCGGCGTCGTCACCGCCGACGACACGGCCACCGCGCTGGCGCACCTCGAGCTGGCCGGCCTGGCCGGGACCATCGGGGCGGTCGTCGGCGACGACATGGTGACCGCGGGCAAACCCGACCCAGAGCCGGTCGCGGCCGTCTGCCGGGCGCTGGGTGTCCAACCGGCGCACTCGGCGCTGTTCGGCGACACCGCCGGCGACATCCGCTGCGGCCGCCTGGCCGGTGTCGGTGTCATGGTGGGCGTGGCCGGCACAGCCGAGCTGGCGGCGCCGCTGGGCGACGCGGACCACGTCGTCGCCGACTTCTCGGCGGTGCGCGTCCACCCTGTGCGCGGGGTGGAGGGCTAGCCCAGTGAGGAGGCGATGAGCACGCCGATGCCGCCCGCAACGACGACAGCGCCGGCGGTGCGTGCGCCGCCGAAGGGCTCGCGCAGGAGCAGCCAGCCACCGAGGACGCCGAAGACCACCGACACCTCGCGCAGCGTCGCCACGTAGGCGACCGGCGCCAGCCGCAGCGCGGCCAGGACGAAGACGTAGGCCGTTGCCGCACAGACTGCGTTGAGCACGTGGGCGCCGGGTGTCTGCCGCAGCGCGGCGACGATCGCTGCCGGCCTCCGGCGGGTCAGCACGACTGCCGTGAGCACCAAGGCGCTCGCCACGAACAGCGCCGCGGTGTAGCGCAGGGTGCTCGCACCCGCCCTGACGCCCGCGGCGTCGGACAGCGTGTAGCCGCTGATCAGCACACCGCTGGTCAGCGCCCATCCCAACCCGCGGGGCCTGCCACCCCGAAAGGCGATCCACAGCAGTCCGGCGCTGGTCAGCAGCACACCGAGGTAACCGAGGCTCGGCAGGGGCTCACCCAAGAGCACCACGCCGCCCACGGTCGCCAGCAGCGGGGAGACGCCGCGAGCGACTGGGTAGGTCACGGATAGATCGCCGCTGCCGTACGCCTTGGCCAGCGCGACGGCATACGCACCTTGCAGCAGCGCCGACAGCAGGATGTAGGGGTAGGTCACCGGCTCGGGAGGACCGGCGAGAACCAGGACGGGTAGGAAGGGCAGCGCACCGATGGCGAACTGCGCCCACACCGAGACCAGCCGGTCCTGGCTGCGTTTCACCAGCAGGTTCCAGCCGGCGTGCAACAGCGCCGAGGCCAGCGCCAGCACGGTGGCGAGCAGCATGAGGGCCTTCCTGACTGGTCGGTCCGGGATGTCGGCGGGTCGGTTTACCGCCGGGGCGACGGTGAAACGGCTGGCAACCAGTGAGCCTCCCACAACCGGGACAACCGCGGCACAGCGGGGCATCCCTGCTCGACGTCCACCACGTCGACGTCACGTCGGGACAGCGGTGGCTGCGGCTGGCCATCCACGACCATGCCATCGCGGAGTTCGGACTCGTGGTGCTCGATCCGAACGGGCGAGTGCGCGGGCAGTACTGGGGCAAAGCCACGTCCGAGCAGGTCGTGGTGGGTCCGGATCCGCCGCGCAGCTCCTGTGGGACGATGGCGGGGCCGCTGCCGGTTGGACGCTGGCGCGTCGAGGTCTTCGGCGCGCTGACGGGGGAGGCGTCGGTGTACTCGCTGCACACCGACTCCGGCGACGGCGAGGTGCCGGCGGGCACCCTGCCGGCGGTCGGCGCTCACCGCTGGGATGACGGGGACGCCGACGGTCTGCGCCTGGACCGGCGCCACTTCACCCGCCGCCGGTGTTCCGCACGAGCTTGGTACCGCGGCGACTTCCACGCGCACACCAGGGCCTCCGACGGCCGGCAGTCCCCCGAGGCACTGACCCGTCAGGCGTCGGCTCGGGGCCTGGACTTCTTCAGCATCACCGAACACAACCTGTTGACCACGGGTTGGCCGGGTGACGACGTGCTGGTCGTCCCCGGTACCGAGCTGACCTCGACGTCAGGGCACTTCAACGCCCTCGGCATCCACCGCTGGCTGGACTGGCGGATGAACGCCCCCGACGGCGGCTGCGAGACCTCCGAGGGGATCGGACGCCTGTTGGCCGACACGCGAGCCCAGGGCGCGCTCGCCTCGATCAACCATCCCCTGCTGCCGCCATGGGCGTGGCGCTGGACGGACACGCCGCTGGACGCCTTCGATGCTCTGGAGGTCTGGAACGATCCGACGTACCCCGCCAACGACGAGGCGATCGAGCCGACGCTGGCACTGTGGTCGCGGCTGTGGGACGACGGCCACCGGGTGGTGGGCATCGGTGGCAGCGACACCCACCTGCTGCCGCACGACAGCTACCTGCCAGGCGGCCCCCCTTCGGTGATCGGGGATCCGTGGACCGCGGTGCTCGCCGACGAGCTGTCGGTCGTCGCGATCGTGGCTGCCGTGCGTGCCGGCCGCACCTACGTCTCGCGCGGACCGGTCCTCGACCCGTACGCGGTGGTCGGTGGGCACTCCTTCCCGCCCGGGACGTCGCTGACCACCACCCTCGCCCGCCAGCCGAAGGGAAGGGCCAGCGTCCGCCTGCGCGTCGACGTCACCAACGCCCCCTCGGACGCCGTCGTCCAGTGGGTTGGCACCGGCGGTGCGGAAGCGGTCGCGTCCGGTTCCACGGAAGGCACTGCCACGGCAGCCGTCGAACGCCTCTGGGACGCGGGCACGTGGCAGTGGATCCGCGCTGAGCTACGCGACGCGGATGGCGTGCTGCTGGCCGTCACCAACCCCTTCTCCGCCGGGCAGGCCACCCACAGGCTGCATACCTGGGCTGACCTCTTGGCCTGCGCGGGACCTCCAACCGACGAGGTAGCAGGCGGCTGAACAAGGGTCAATCCACTCATACACAAGCCCATCTCGCACAGCCGCACGACCGTCATCGCCATGCGGGCGCAAACCTACAATCTAAGGCATATGGGCAGTTGATCCCTTGGCTTCCTCATAGGCTGCGCGGAAGAGGCCGAGAAGGTGGTCGTCATAATCCGCCTTTAGGTAGTTGCCCTGCTTGATCTGGCCCGGAACGCGGTCGTCGAGGGCTGCGAGGGAGTTCGGCGCCTCCTGCTGCAAGACCGTGCGGTAGGGGGAGAGCGATCCGCCGTTCTCATTCCAGATGGTGACTAGACCGCGTGGCTGGCCGGGCAGCCGAGGGTTGAGTACCCACCGGCCCTTGCCGGTAGATGAATAGAGAACGGCGAGCCCGTCGGATTCCAGTTGTACGGCCCAGTCGTGCAAGCGCCACAACACTGGCCGCTGTTCCTCTGGGGACTGTTCGATGGTCGCGGCGAAGACGTCCGATCCCTGCGTGATGGTGGCCTGGGAGGCCGCGCTCGTCGGCATTGACGGCGGTAGGGCGGGAACACGCTCAGGCTCGACGAGTTGCGGAACAAGAACACGGCGCTCGCCGACCCGATATGCGGTAACTGTGACGAGGTCGAGTTCCAGCCGGTCGTTGGTGACATCTTGCAAATAGCCGAGCAGCTCTACAAGGTCCTGCGGTGCGGCATCGATGACCACCGCGCACCGCAGCCGCCCCGCGGCGAGGGACTCGGCGAGTCCGTTCGCGAATGCGGTGACGTCAAAGGCGGGGTCCTGCACCGCCGCGGTGACGGCATCGCCGACTGACGGGGCCTGAACCGCAAGCAGGTGCGGCGCCAGCAGCGCCTCGAAGCCAGCCGCGTCCAAGCGGCGCAGGTAGGCGGCGTAGCCGAGAACCTGAGTCAAGACGGCGCGGCGGTCGGTGTTGCTGGCCAGCTTGACCTCGATCACCACCGGCACCCCGGTGTCGGCCTCGACGGCGACGAGGTCGGCCTTACCGGTACCACAACGCACCTCACGTCCCAACATGACCAGCCGTGGGGATCCGGCTAAGGGCAGCATGCCGGGGCTGCGCTCGATGAGGTCGTGCAGTTCCTTCTCCAGGGCAAAGCCAATCGAGGCAAGCGGCCGCCAGCCGTCCTCGGTTTCCAACCAGATCCCCGTCATCGCCAGCTCCGTTGACCTGGGCGCGCCCCGCAGGCGGCACCTACGTTGCCATCTCACGACCCGGCTGAGCCTATGCCGACGGAATGCTGCCCGAAAGGCCTTGGCGCTGGGCCCAGCGACCACGGGTTGTCGTCGTACGAGAAGGTCTCGATCCAGGCGCGTTTCCGCTGCTCCTCACCTGTTGGCAGGCCGCGTCAGGCAGGTGGATGTGGAGCATGAGTGGGACTGCCGGGGCGCACCGGCCTACCGCGCCGCGCGGGCAGCGCGCTGCGCCGCCCAGTCGGAGCCTGCTACTCGATGAAGCCCTGCTCCTGCAGCCACTCGCGGGCCACGTCTTCTTCGAACTCGCCGTCGACGTCGACCCGGGCGTTCATGGCGGTCATCTCCTCCTCGGTCAGCGGCTCGCCGACGCGTCCGAACATCTCGCTGATCTCGGGGTTCTCCTCATAGAAGGCCTCCGGCATCGTCAGCGACGACAGGTAGGACAGGAAGAAGCTCTCGTCGTCCTCGATGACCTTGAGGTCAAGAGCGGCGATGCGACCGTCGGTGGTGAAGATCTCACCGAAGTTGCACGGGTTGCCCTCGTCGGTCGAGGTGTAGATGACGCCGAACTCCGACACGAACTGCTGGTCCTCGGGCCAGGTGAAGTCGTAGGTCTCCTCCAGGCCCGGCAGCCCGTCGTTGCGGGCGCCGAAGCTGTTGTCAAGGCACAGCGTCGCCTCGTCGGGGTTCT
>JALZLF010000061.1 GCA_030858865.1 Actinomycetota bacterium
GCCCGAAGGACCGGGCCCTGCGGAGCCGTCCGGTCCACGCCGGCTGGCGGCAGCGGGCGCGGGAAGGGTCATGGCTGCTCCAACGCTTCGGGGCTGGTGCTCGGCGACGGTGCGGGACGGTTCGGCAGCGGGACCGAGGCCGGCGGGGGCGCCGGTGGCGAGGCACCGAGTAGCTGGGGCGGCGCGCCGTCGGTGAGCCAGACCGTGTGGCGGCGGACCGTCCGTTCGCCGGGGGCTCGAGCGCGCACGCCGGTTCGCACGATGCCCGGTAGGTCGTCGCGAACGCTGGACCGCACCGGCCCGAGATCGCGGTAGCCCGCGTCCTGCAGCGTCGCCGCCGCCGCTGCCGCCGCCGCTGTCGACCGGCCGGCCAACGGCCGCCACGCCGGGGCAGTCGGTGGTGTCGGAGGCGGTGCCAGCACCCAGGGGTCGGCCAGGGCCACCACCTCGCCGCCTGTCGAGCCCATGGGCACGGCGAAGCGAGCCGGCCGCGCGCGCAGCCAGCGATCGGCGGTGCCGTCCAACACCACGGCACGCACCGTGACGACGGCGACGTCCCCGTGGGAAGTCACGGACTCGGCGGCCACGGTGTCGACATAGCGCCGGGCCCTGCCGTCGGTGGCCGTGGCGGCGGTGCGCACCGCCACGGCGGCGGCTGCCAGCATCCGATCGTCGACCAGGGGTGCGGTTCGGGTCTCGGCAAGCGGCGAAGGCCTGGATTCCGAGGCTGCCGGGTTCCCGGCAGCCCGTGGACGCTCCTCGCCGGCGGCGTCGGGGGTTGGCGCCGATTCGCCGGGGGCCAGCAGCAGCGCTACGACCACCAGCCAGGGAAGGGCGGCGAGCACCCACAGCAGCGGCCTGCGGCGGCCCTGTGCGGGCGGCAACCGCTCGTCGACGAACAGCGCGGCAACCCGATCAACGGCCGCCTCCCGCTCGGTGTCGAGATCGTCGGGCTGCGGGGATCGACCGTCGGCCGCCGCTGCGGGCGCGGGTCTCGCCGCTGCGGTGCGGGCGTCGGCGTCGCCGGTCTGGCGCAGCCAGGCGCCAAGGGGGTCGTCGGTCACGTTGTGCTCCTGTCGCTCCAGCGGTGTCGTTGTACGGGAGGCGACAAGACGTGTCAACATGGTTTTACACGGACTAACGAGCCCGGCTGACTCCGGACCTGCGCTGTGCAGCGCCTACACTCGTCGGCGAACCGACAATGAGGAGGCAGGGTGCCGAGCGGCACGGTCAGGCAGGAGCTCACCGACGACCAACGGCGGGAGGTGTTCGTCCGCGACGCCATGCCGTACCTGGACCAGCTGTACTCGGCGGCCCTGCGCTACACCCGCAACCCCGCCGACGCGGAGGACTTGGTGCAGGAGGCCTTCACGAAGGCCTACCGGGCGTTCCACCAGTACGAGCCGGGCACCAACCTGCGGGCGTGGCTGTATCGCATCCTGACCAACACCTACATCAACACCTATCGCCGGCAGCAACGCCAACCTCCACCCGTGTCCGTCGACGCCTACGGCGACGGTCCGTCGGACGGGGGCGACTTCTCGTTGTACGACCGGATCGCGGCAACGACGCAGGCCCCGGCCGAGGTCGAGTTCCTGCGACAGCTGCCCGACGACGAGGTCAAGCAGGCGCTGGCCGACCTGCCCGACCAGTTCCGCATGGCCGTCTACCTGGCTGACGTCGAGGGCTTCAGCTACGCCGAGATCGCCGAAATCATGGACTCGCCGATCGGAACGGTGATGAGCCGGCTGCATCGGGGAAGAGCAGCGCTGCACCGAGCGTTGTACGACTACGCGGCGGCCCGTGGCCTGCTGCCAGCGGCAACCGACGACGCAGGAGGCGGCAGCGACGATGAATGAGGACTGTCGGGAGGTGTTAGACCGGCTGGAGATCTATCTGGACGGCGAGACGCAGGTCGATTTGGAGGTGGCAATCCAGCATCATCTGCAGGACTGCCTGCCCTGCCTCGACCGCGCGGAGTTCGAGCGGGAGCTGCGCGCGCTGGTGGCGGCAAAGTGCCGGGACTGCGCGCCGCCCGGCCTGCTGACGCGAGTCCGGATCAGGTTGCGCACAGCCGGCTGACCCACCTCGAGGCCCGTGATCTGGCACGATCACGGTGCCAATGCATGGCGCGGACAAAGGAAGACCATTGACCAGCGTGCTCGTGACGGGCGGAGCCGGCTTCATCGGATCGATGCTGACCGACCGTCTCCTGGCGGAGGGTCACAAGGTGACGGTGGTTGACGACCTGTCCACCGGCAAGCTGCACAACCTCGACGAGGCTCGCCGCAACCCCGACCTGCCGCTGGTCTTCCAGCGCATCGACCTGGTCTCCGATGGCCTGGAGCGGGTCGTCGCTCGGGCGCGGCCGGAGGTGATCTTGCACCTCGCCGCACAGATCGACGTGCGCCGCAGCGTCGCCGACCCGGTGCGCGATGCCAGGATCAACATCCTCGGGACGGTCAACCTGCTGGAGATCGCCCGCAAGCACGGTGCTCGAAAGATCGTCATGGCAACTTCGGGGGGCTGCATCTACGGCGAGCCCTCCCCCGAGGAGCTACCGATCGCCGAGGACTACCCCGGGCATCCGCACTCGCCCTACGGTGCCAGCAAGCGCGGCGTCGAGGAGTACCTGTACACCTACGCGGCGCTGTACGACCTGCGGTGGACGTCGCTGGCGCTTGGCAACGTCTTCGGTCCGCGGCAGGACCCGCTGGGCGAAGCCGGGGTCGTCTCCATCTTCGGCGGGCGCATGCTGGATGGTCAGCCCGTCACCATCTTCGGCGACGGGGAGCAGACCCGCGACTTCGTCTTCGTCGACGACGTGGTCCACGCCTTCGTGCTGGCCATGGAGCGTGGTGACGGTCTGCGCTGCAACATCGGAACCGGCGAGGAGACCAGCGTCAACGAGCTGTTCACCGCGCTGGCGGAAGTGATCGGCTACAACGGGCAGCCCGAACACGCGCCGGAACGCCCCGGCGAGCTGCGCAACATCTCCCTGGACGCTCGGCTGGCCGCCACGGAGCTGGGCTGGAAGCCGTGGACGACCTTGCGTGAGGGCCTGACCGAGACGGTGCGCTGGCTGCGCGTCTAGCGAGCGTCGCCTGGCGGAGCTGGTCGGGCTGGCCTGGCTGGTGGCGCGGAGGCGTCGCCGGGCGGACGGGGAGCCCGCAGCATCGAGGTGCTGACCAGCAGGCCGATGCCAGCGGCGAGCACCACGTCTCCCAGGCTGACCACCGTGCGCAGCAGCGGCAGGGCGATGACGTCGGCCAGCCACCACAGGGGGTCGCCGGCCTCCAGTAGCCGGTGCTTGCCCGGCTGGAAGTCCGATGTGCCGCCCGTCACGGTGGCCAGGGCCTCGACGGACACCGGCATACCGCGGTTGGCGACGATGACGGCGACGTTGGCGACGGAGCCAAGCAGGACCAGCAGGATGCCGGGCAGCAGGCGGTTGGCCCAGACGAAGCCGACCAGCCCCACCTGCGCTCCCGCCAGCAGCGGCAGCGCCAGGGTTTCGGCGGGCCCTCCTGTCCTGGTGACCGCGTACAGCACGGACTGGGCGCTGGCGGCCAGCACCAACCACCACATCCCGGCCAGTCGCAGGTGGTTCAGGTTGCCAAGCCGCCCCCCACGCAGCCATCCGAGGACCACCGAGGCCGCGACGGTGACGACGACGAGGACCACGAGCGCTCAAGTAGCCGGAGGCGGTAGCGCATCGGTCCAGGCCGCTTCCTCGTCCCGCCGGTCGCTGGCATCCACCGCCCAGGCGAGACCGTCGACCGGATCGGCGATCGCCACCCGCAGGACCCAGCCGCTGTCGTCTCCGGGAGCGCTCCACACATACCAGCGCAACTCGTCGACAACGGTCTGCAGGTCGCCGGCGTCGGCCGGCCACTGTAACCCCGCGGCCGCCGCGGTGACCCACCACGCGGTGAAGCGCCCCGCGGCCCCGCCGCGACGGCGCCCGTAGGCGCCACCGCTGGCACCGGCCCACTGCAGGATGGCCAGCACCTGGGCGGCATCGACCGAGTACAGCAAACCCTGTGGGGCCAGTGCTCCGACCGCGGCTTCGGCCGGGCCTTCCACCGCTACGGCGTCGACGCGTCCTGACGATTGCGAGACCCACGCCTCGACGACGTCGCGCAGGGCGCGAACGGCCTCGTCGTCACTACTGCGACCGTGTCGAGGTGTGGTCGCCGGCCGCGGGGGACCGGTGGGTGTCGCGTCCGGGCGGGGAAACAGCGCCGATCGGTCTCGGTAGGTCGGCAACGCGTAGGCAGGCTCCCAGCCGGCAAGGACCAGGGGCAGCTCCGCTGTTTCCAGCAGGCTGGCGGGTTGCGCCCCGCGCAGGTCCTCACCGCGCAGCACACGCTCGCCGGCGACGGCGGCCGCCGAGATGGGATCGGGGAGGTGCGGGGCCAAAGAGCTCCAGTCGTGGGTGCTGGCCGCCACCTCGGTGAGCGGACCCAGGACGAAGCGACCAGCTCCTGGACGCAGCACCGCGGCGGCGTGCGACGCAGGTCCCTCCCAGGCCAAGCGGTAGTCGATGTGCATCGCCACCGACCACAGCTGCTTGCCCAGCTCCACGGCGTCCCGGCAGCGTCGCGCGAGATCGGCGAGGCGATCCCATTCCCGGCCGGCACACAGGCCGTCCACCGCGTGCAGCAGTGCGGCGGTATCCGCGGCATCGACCAGCTGTTGGAGGTGTTCCACCGCGTGCGAGCCTAGCGATCCGATCCGCGCAGCTGCTGTCTCCGGCGCGCCAGTCGGTGGGTAGCATGCGTCATCACGTAGCGCAGCGGTAGGACACGTAAAGTCCTCCAGGACGGAAGCGGTAGGACTGTGGATCAAGACAAGCGCCCCGAGCGGCCGGCTCGCCCTGCCCCGGGCCGGAGCCGCGACGCCGACCCCGAGGCGGCAGCGCTCAACGCGCTGCGTCAGAAGTTGTCGGGGGTGCTGCGGCGACTGCCCGACGTCGAACGACGCGTCGTCGAGTTGCGCATGGGCCTGGTCGACGGCACCCCCGCCAAGCCGGGAGAGGTGGCCGACCGGATGGGCATGACGATTCCCGAGGTCCGCAAGATCGAGGCGCGTGCCTTCGCCCGCATCCGCGAGGTCGTGCCCATCAAGGGCCTTGAGCGCTTCCTCGCGCGGTAAGCCGCGTGCTCGAGGTCGTGGCCGAGATGGTGGCCAACGTGGTGACCGTCGAGGTCACGCCGGGCCGGCGGGTCGCCGAGGGTGACACCCTGCTGGTGGTGGAGTCGATGAAGATGGAGATTCCCGTCCTCGCGCCGGCCGCCGCGACGGTGTTCGCGGTCCAGGTGGATGTCGCCGACGTGGTGCAGGAGGGCGACGTCCTGGTGCTTCTGGAACAGGATTGACCGATGGCGCTACTCGAAGAGCGGCTGCTCGATCGCACGGGGCTTGACGCCGGCACCGTCGACCACCTCCAGCTGCTGCTGGCCGACTGGCAGATCCTGGCCGACCTGTCCTTCGCCGACCTGCTGTTGTTCGTTGGCCACACCCTCGTCGACGGCAGCGCCGCCTACCTGTGCGTCGGCCAGATGCGGCCGTATACCGCCCAGACGATCTACTCCGAGGACCTCGTCGGCCAGGCGTTCCCCGTCACTGACCGGCCGATGGTCGGTCGGGCGTTCGCCGAACAACGGGTCATCCGCGACGCCGACCCGGATTGGTCGACCGGCGTGCCCGTTCGCGAGGAGGCCATCCCTGTCCGCTTCCACGGCCAGATCGCTGCGGTCGTCACGCGCGAGGCCAACGTGGCAACGGCCCGCTCGCCGTCGCAGCTGGAGCTGACCTACCTGCAGTCCGCCGGCGAGCTGGCCCAGATGCTGGCCGACGGTAACTTCCCGTACGCGGGAGACCATCCCGAGGAGCGGGAGGTCGCCCTGCGGGTCGGCGACGGGATCATGCGCGTCGACGCGGAAGGCCGGGTCACCTACGCCTCGCCGAACGCGATCTCGGCTTACCGGCGCCTGGGCAGCCTCGAGAACCTGATTGGTCAGAACCTGTCTGACTTCGACATCGGCCACGACGAGCTGTTGCGAGCGCTGCAGCTGGGCGAGGCGCGAATCGTGGAGGTCGAGCGTCAGGGGGCGGTGGTCATGCGCCGGCTGCTGCCTTTGATCGGCCACGACGACGTTATCGGGGGCTTGCTGCTGGTCCGCGAGGTGACCGAGCTGCGGCGTCACGAGCGGGCTCTGCGGCTCAAAGATGCCACCATCCGCGAGATTCACCACCGCGTGAAGAACAACCTGCAGACGGTAGCCGCGCTGTTGCGCCTGCAAGGTCGGCGGTTGCAGTCCGTGGAGGCCCAGCAAGCGTTGGCCGAGAGCGTGCGCCGCATCGCCTCCATCGCGCTGGTGCACGAGACACTGAGCCAAGAGTCAGGCGAGCGGGTCGACTTCGCCAAGGTGGCGCGGCGGATCATCGACATGTTGGCCGACGGGTTGACCGATCCCGACATCCCCGTGCTGTTCGTGATGGAGGGGGAACCCGGCGACCTGCCGGCGGAGGTCGCCACGCCGCTGGCGCTGGTGATGACCGAGCTGTTGCAGAACTGCGTCGAACACGCCTTCCCGGGCGCCGAGGATGGCACCGCAGCCGCGGGCGGAACCGTGCGCATCAGCTTTTCCCACGACGGTCCGGTGCTCGGCGTCGAGGTTCGCGACGACGGTGTCGGCCTGCCGCAGGGCGTGACGCTCGACTCCGTGGCCAATCTCGGCCTGCAGATCACCCGCTCCCTGATCGAAAGCGAGCTGGGCGGCACCTTCTCCGCCGAGTCGGCCCCGTCGGGGACCAGCGTCCGACTGGCGCTCCCGCTGCGGTAGAGGCGCAATTCGTCGCGCTACCGCCTGCGGCTACTTGGGCGCTAGCTGGCCATCCGCCGCCGCCGTTGGCGGCTGCGGCGCAGGGTACGGCGCTCATCTTCGGACAGACCGCCCCATACTCCCGCGTCCTGGTTGGTCTCCAGCGCCCACTCGAGGCAATGGTCGATGACCTCGCAGCCGCGGCACACCTGCTTCGCGGCCTCGACCTGTTCCAGGGCCGGGCCGGTCGTGCCGATCGGAAAGAACAACTCGGGGTCTTCGTCCAGGCAGGCTGCTCTGGAGCGCCAATCCATGACGTTGCTCACTTTCTGTCTGCGTTTTTCTGGCCGCCGTCGCTGTGATTGGACGACACGGGCGTTGACACCTTCGCGGTGCGCCTTTTCGAGCGGGGCGGCGGCAGCAACTCACCGTGCGGGCGTATATGTGAAACCGCTCACAAGCCCCAACCCACAGTCACACCTTCTCGCCACGACTGTAACGGGGCAAAGCGGCAACGTCTAGGGGTGCGCGCACAAACTTTGCCCCCCACCCTGGACAGTCGGCCAACCTCTACAATGCCCCTGGTGCATCCCCCGTGTCCTCATGTAGCGAAGCGGTAGGACACAAGACCTTGTCCTCAAGTAGCGAAGCGGTAGGACACAAGACCGTGCCGCTGCGCAGGCCCCCCGGCCGGCCGCTGGTGGTGGGACACCGGGGGCTGCGACAGCCTCATGTGGCCGAGAACACCCCCGCGGCCTTCGCCGCCGCCGCCGCGGCGGGCGCCGACTGGGTGGAGTTGGACGTGCGCCGCAGCGCCGACGGCGTCGCCGTGGTCCATCACGATCCAACCTTCGGCGACATCGACATCGTCGCGCGCACGGCCCGGCAGCTGGCTGCGGCCGGAATTCACAGCCTGCACGAGGTGCTGGTCACCATGCCGGTCAGGCTGGGGGTGATTCTGGAGGTCAAGAACCTACCGGGGGAGCCGGACTTCGACGAAGGCGAGACGGTGGCGGGGCTCGTCGCCGACGCTGCGCGCAAGCTGCTGGCCGGACGGCGGCTGTTGACCAGCGCCTTCAGTCCGCTGACGGTGGCCGCGCTGCGCGACGCCATGCCCGAGGTCGCCACGGGCCTCGTGCACTTCGACAGCCTCGGACTCGCGGCGGCGGGCGAGATCGCGGTGCAGTACGGCGCGCAGATCATCGCCTCTCACTGCGCCAGCCCAGGCCTGGACGACAGGACCATTGCCGCGCTGCATCGCGAGGGCCTCGGCGTGATGGTGTGGACGGTCAACGAGCCCGATCGGGCGGCGTCGTTGGCCGCGCTGGGTGTGGATGGGCTGCTGACCGACGATCCGGCCGCGCTGCGGGCGCGGCTGGGTTGAGCCTGCCAGGCCGCGTCAAGCGATGACGTGCAGGGCTGCGGGAACGCTGCGCAGCCGCACCCGGCTCGTCTCGCCGATGTAATCGCCGTCCACCTGCAGTGCCAGGGGCGTTGCGCTGTCCAGCTCGTAAGCCGGCTGGTCGTGCCACAGCCGCACGCTGCGCAGCCGGCCGACACCCGCGGAGGTCAGTGCCGTGCGGGCGATGCGCGCCAAGCCGAGGAAGCTGATCCGCGTCAGCGCCGTCACGTCCAGCGCCTTGTCCAGGTCGGCGTCGGGGCACATCTGGGCCGGCCAGTCGCCCAGGAAGGTGAACGGGTTGCAGTTGCAGCACACCACCGACTTGAGGCCGCGCACCGGCTCTGCGCCGTCCACCGACAGTGTGATGTCGGCCTTGCGCCAGGGATGGCGTCCTCCGGCGCCGCCGCGATAGGCCAGTGCCCCGCTCCACAGAAACGACGCCTGGCGCACGGCGCGCTTGAGCCGGTAGCGGCGCTCGACGTAGCGCACCGCCTCGGCGTCGTAGCCGAAGCCAGCGGTGAAACCGAAGTAGCGACCGTTGGCAGAGCCCAGGTTGACGCGGCGGTCCTCGCGCTTGCGCAGCCGGCTCAACAGCAGCGAGGTCGCCTCGACTGCGTCGTTGGGCAGCCCCAGGGTGCGCGCCCACACGTTGGTCGAACCTCCAGGCAAGATCGCCAGCCGGACGTCGGTACCGGCCAGGCCCTGGAGAGCCTCGTTGACGGTGCCGTCTCCGCCGAGCACGACGACAACCTCATAGCCCTCGTGCACCGCGCCAGCAGCCAGGAAGCTGGCGTGGTCCCGTCGTTTCGTGGCCTCGACGTCAAGCTTCAGCGCGGCTGACAGCGCGCGGGCGATGACATCGGTCACCGCGGGGGTGGTCGTGGTGGCATTGGGGTTGTGCAGCAGCAGGGCACGCATGAGGGATCACGCTAGCAGCGGCCCGCCCCAGTCTCTCGGCTTGAGCGCGACGCCCATCCGCACCGTGCCTACGTCCACTCCGAGCGCGCGCTCCCGGCTCAACCCTCACGCGGCGACGAAATGCCAGGTGCGGTGCGGCGCACAGCCTCAAGGGCCTCGGCGACGAAGCTGCCGTCCTTGCCGCCGGCCTGAGCGATGTCACCCTTTCGGCGAGGGCGACGGCCTTGGGGACGGGGTGGGTGAGGGTGACGGCCGTGCTCGGGGTCGGACTGACGGCTCGCTGGCGTCAGGTGCCGGCGAGGGCGGATCGGCTGGCGCCTTGGGTGCCGGTTCGGAGCCAGCCTCCGAGGCCTCTGGTGCCGGCTCGGTCGGCGCGCGGGTCGGCGCTGGCGCAGGCCGAGGCGCCGGTGCAGGCGGCGGCGGCGGTTGCGGGCACTGGCTGGTTGGCAGCTGCTTGGGCAGGGCGGTCAGGGTCACACCGGGACCGCACCATGGAGCGACCAGCAGGCCACTGGCCGGATCGACGCGCACCGTGAGCGCCAGCCTCGACGGGTACGGGAAGGGCCTGACCGGCCGGTCCGCCAGGGCAGCGGTCATGAAGGATCGCCAGATGCGCGCCGGGAAGGTTCCGCCTTCCACACGCGAGACGCCGCGCACGCCGTACATCGGGCGCGGGCGCGGGTGGCCGACCCAGACCGCCGCGGCGAGCTGGGGCGTGAAGCCGACGAACCACGCGTCGCGATAGCCCTGGGTGGTGCCGGTCTTGCCGGCCGCCGGCCGCGCGAGCCCCGCCGCCTGGCCGGTGCCGGACTCGACAACCCCCTGAAGCGCCTCGGTGGTGAGATAGGCGTTCTCAGGATCCACGGCCACGCGCGGGTCGGCCGCCGGCCGCCACAGCAGCTTGCCGTCGGCATCGGTGACCTTGGTGATCGGCGTTGGCGGAACGTGGATGCCGGTGTTGGCGAGGGTGGCGTAGGCCGACGCCATCTCCAGCGGCGTCACGCCGCCGCGCAACCCGCCGAGCACGATCGCATCGTTGCTGCCGATGTCGGAGGTCACCCCCATGGCCCGCGCCTGCTCGGCGATGCGGGCCCCCCCGAGTTCCACGGCCAGCCGCGCGAAGGCCCCATTGGACGACAGCGCCAGCGCCCGGTCCAGCGGGAGTTGCCCGACGGTGGTGCTGCTGACCGACCACGGGTCATGGCCGTCGCTGCCCAGCAGCGTTGCCGAGCCGCTGTCCACCACGTCGTCCAGGCGCATGCCGCCGCGCAGGGCGGCCACCAGGGCGAATGTCTTGAAGGCGCTGCCGGGCTGGCGGTGCGCCTGCGTGGCCAGATCGAACTGCAGCCGACGAAAGTTCCGGCCGCTCACCGCCGCGACCACGCGGCCGCTGCCCGGGCGGACAACGGCGATGGCAACCTCGGGGTCGGCGCCGTCGGGGAGGTGGGCGCTGGCCGCCGCCTCGGCTTTGGCCTGCAGGTCCGGATCGATGGTCGTGTGGATGCGCAGGCCGCCCCGGTACAGCGCACGCACGCGGCTGGCCTCGTCGGCGCCCAGCGCGGGGTTGGCCAGCAGCACGCGCTTGACGTACTCGACGAAGTATGGATACCGGGTCGTCGCGGGAGCCGACCGGGCCCGGACCCCGAGGGATCGGCCGGCGGCCCACCGCGCGCGACGAGGTCCGATCGCGCCGGTGGCGATCATGCCGGCGAGGGCGCGACGCCTGGCCGCGTGTGCCGCCCGCGGATGTCCGTAGGGCGAGTAGTTCTCCGGGGAACGGATCAGCCCGGCCAGCAGCGCCGCCTGCGGCAACCGCAGGCCGGCGGCGTCGATGCCGAAGTAATGGCGCGCCGCGGCCTGCACACCGTAGGTGCCTTCGCCCAGATAGATGGTGTTGAGGTAGTCGACGAGGATCTCGTCCTTGCTGCGTTCACGCTCGACACGCAAGGCGAGCCGCACTTCGACGCTCTTGCGCCGCAGCGTCTGCGGCGCGTCGGGGAAGTAGCGGTTCTTGACCAGCTGCTGGGTGATCGTCGAGCCGCCCTGGACCACGGTGCCGGCTCGTTGGTTGGCGATCGCGGCGCGCGCGATGGCTCGCAGGTCGATGCCGTCGTGGCGGTAGAAGCGGCGGTCCTCCGCCCCTAGCACCGCGTCGATGAGCACCTGTGGAACGTCGTCGCGACCGATGATGACCCGGTTCTGCACGCGCAGCGTCGCGATGACCGACCCGTCCGCGGCGTACACCAGGGTCTGCTCGGCGTTGGGCGCCGGCTTGGCCCGCAACGCAACGGCCTCGACCTGCACAAGCTGGGAGCACCCTGCCGTCGACAGGGCGCACGCAACCAAGACCGGTAGCCACCGACGCACGAATGAATGCATCGGCAGGCGGGACGCCGCGGTGTAGTGCCCTTCGGCGACGGGCGGAAGGCACCACCGTCCCCGCGGTGGCCGCGTGGTGGCCGACCGAGGAGCCGATCAGCACGGGTCGTTGCCGTTTGCTGCTGCGCTGAGCCTGCGCCCAGCTTGGTCACGCGACCGATGTAGCGGACGTCGATTTCGCCGCGAGCTGCGCTGTGGATGGCGACGAGTCCTGGACTGATACCTCTCCGCCGGGGCCCTGCGGCCGGATCAGGTCCTGCTTCAGCTCACGCACGAGATCAAGGTGCATGCTGCCATGATGGCGCACCGGTGTGACACGGGCGCGAGCACCTTCTGCGCGGGAGCAGCATCCGAGGGCACATGGAAACCACACCCACCCAGGACGAGTGGAACGCGCGGACGCTCGCGCTGCTGGAGGACGCCTACCTCACCGCGCCCGACAGCCGGGGCGGGTCCGGCTTCACCGGCGACGCCGCGCGCTGGCAGCACGCCCGCCGGGTCATTGTGTCGGCGATCGACCGCGACGGCAGCTTCTTCGACGTCGGCTGCGCCAACGGCTTGCTGCTGGAGTCGGTGGTTGCGTGGGCGGCCGAGGACGGGCACCGGCTCGAGCCCCACGGCTTGGAGCTGTCCGCGCCGCTGGCCGAGCTGGCGCGCAAACGGCTGCATTGCTCGGCCGACCACCTCCACGTCGGCGACGTGACCGCCTGGCGGCCGGCGCGGCGCTACGACTTCGTGCGCACCGAGCTGGAGGTGGCGCCCGAGCACGAGCGTCGCGACCTCGTCCAGCGCTGCTTGGCAGAGCTGCTCGCCCCCGGCGGCCGGCTCATCCTGTGCAGTTACGGCAGCTCGAGCGAGCCAGCCGCGCCGCTCGTAGCCCCGCTACGGCAGTGGGGCTTTGACGTCGCCGGGTCGGCGGAGGTCAGTGAGGGCGGCACCGTGATCACCCGCGTGGCATGGCTCGACCAGCCCGGCATTTCGTAGCGCTGGTTCCCGCACTGTGTGGCCGACGACGATTGAGTAGCGCTCGTTCCTGGACTGTGTGGCCTACTAATACTGCGCGTCACCTTCGAAGCCCTGGCGCAGGTACTCCAGGATCCGGCTGAGCAGGCGGGACACGTGCATCTGGCTGATGCCGACGTGCTCGGCGATCTTCGACTGGGTCATGTCGTCGAAGAACCGCAAACGAAGGATCATCTTCTCGCGCTCGGGCAGCTGATCGATCAGCGGCTTGAGCGACGCGAAGTGCTCGAGGTTGTCCAGGCTGGAGTCCTCCGAACCGATGCGGTCCATGCGCATCGGCGCGTCGTCGTCGTCGCCTGACGGGGCGTCCAGGGAGGTCGTGGAGTAGGCCTGGCCGCTCTCCAACGCCTCGAGCACCTCGTCCTCGGACACGCCGGCGGCTTTGGCCAGCTCAGGAACAGTCGGCGCGCGGCCGAGATCCTGGGTCAGCTGCGCGACCAGCTTGTTCAGCCGCAGCGACAGCTCCTGCAGCCGCCGTGGCACCCGGACAGCCCAACCCTTGTCCCGGAAGTAGCGCTTCAGCTCTCCCACGATCGTCGGCGTCGCGTAGGTCGAGAACTCAACGCCTCGTTCGAGGTCGAAGCGGTCGATGGCCTTGAGCAGGCCCACCGACCCGACCTGGATCAGGTCGTCGAGCGGCTCGCCGCGGTCCTTGAAGCGCTTGGCCAGGTACTCCACCAGCGGCAGGTGCAGCTTGGCCAGCTGATCGCGCTTGTGCGGGTCGCCGCTGGAGCGCAGCTCGGAGAACAGCAGCTTGGTGGTGGCGCGGCGATCTTCGGTGGTCATCGGCTGTCCCGCTCGCCAGCGCCTCCAGGAATCGTCAGCCGGTGCTTGGCGAGCACGATGGTCGCCTGGTCCGCCTGCGACTCGACACGGATGTCGTCGGCAAGCGCACGCAGGATCGTCCACGAGAACGAGCCCTCGTCGATGATCGGGTCGTCGCTGTCGACTTGTGCCAGCAGGCGAACCTCCACCCCGACGTCCGTGGTCTGGATGTCCATGTTGAGCCGTTCCCCCCGCGACTGGCGCAGCAGCTGGACGGCGGCTTCTTCCACGGCCATTCGCAGGTCGTCGACCTGGTCGAGGGTGAACTGGTCACGAGCGGCGAAGCCACCGACGGTGGTGCGCAGGATCGCGAGGTGCCCGGCGGTCGCCGGGACCGTCAAACTGACGGTGTCAAAGGGCACAGCTGCTGGATCCGATCGGTGAGCAGAACTCGACAAAGGCCGCCGAGGCCCCGTCAGCAGCGTAGCGTCGCGGTCGGGTCAACCGCACAACGACACCTACAGTGGATCGGATGGCTCAACCGGTATCGCAGCGGGCTTGCGCGGCGCTAGATCGTTTCTCGACTCCGACGCGGGAGTGGTTCCGCTCCGCCTTCGCCGCACCGACCGCCGCGCAGGCGCAGGCCTGGGACGCCACCGCCGACGGCGCCAGCGTCCTGGTCAGCGCGCCGACGGGGTCGGGCAAGACACTGGCCGCGTTCCTCGCCGCGCTGGACCGTCTGCTGACGGCGCCGGCGACCGCCGAGCGCGCCACGCGCACACGGGTGCTGTACGTCTCGCCGCTCAAGGCGCTGGCCTATGACGTCGACCGCAACCTGCGAGCGCCGCTTACGGGCATCCAGCAGGTGGCCGCGCGGTTGGGCGTCGACGTTGCGGCCGTCGAGGTGGGAATGCGCACCGGGGACACCCCCGCCGACCAGCGGCG
>JALZLF010000084.1 GCA_030858865.1 Actinomycetota bacterium
CATGAGCGGCACCGCCTACGGCACCGTCGTCCTGCACGTCGCTCCCGAAGCAGCGGCGGGCGGACCACTCGCGCTCGTTCGCGACGGCGACCCGATCGTGCTCGACGTTCCCGCGCGGCGCCTCGACATCGATGTGGCGCCCGCCCAGCTGGCCCGTCGGCAGCCCCCCGAGGCGATGACCGCCGCCTTCGCCGCGCCGTTGCGGGGCTGGGAGCGGCTCTACGTCGACCACGTCCAGCAGGCCGACCGGGGGGCCGACCTGGACTTTCTGGTGGGGTCCAGTGGCGACGAGGTCATCCGCGGATCGCATTGAGCTCCGGAGCGCGCTGAGCTGCGGGTCAGCCGCTGCGCAGGGAAGCCCACGGCTCTTCGTCGGAGACGTCCTCGAGTCCGTAACCGGTGTCCCCGCCCAGTGACGGCGAGATCACCACCTGCAGTTGCGCGGCCTCGTCGCCGTCGTTGAACGACGCGTGGACCACACCCTCCGGGACGAAGGCGGAATCACCGGGGCTGAGCGCAGTCGACTCCTGCTCGATGAACTGGGTGATCCGCCCCTGCTTGACGATGATGATCTCCTCCTGCCCCGGGTGCCGGTGGAAGTCGTGCCCGCCACCCGGTTGCAACGTGACGTCCATGACGACCAGGTGCCGAGCCCCGTTCGCCGGCACCAGGCGCCAGCCGATCACGCCCCAGTCGAATTGCTCCTGCCGTACGTCGCCGAGCTTGGTGAAGGTGCTCATCGCTTCCTCTCCACTCCTCTGTACAAGGTCGCCGGCTCGCAGCGGCGCGGCCGCTGTGAACCTGACCGGCGTCAGATGCTACCCGCCGCATCCTGGAACGCGGCCCGCAGGTCGTCGCTGTCGGCGCTGGGGGTCGACTCGACCCGGGTTTCCGCGTCGAGATGCCAGGAGGCCGCGGTGTCCTGCGGCGTGGTCCCGGTGTGCACGGCGGCCGCCTGCACGCAGGCGCCGGTCGCCACCGGCTCCGCCCCGTCGTGCACCGTGATGGGCGACCCCCACAGATCTGCCGTGATCTGGCGGTACGCCGGGGACCGGGCGCCGCCGCCGATGAGTCGAAGGGAACCGTCCATGTCCACCCCCGCGGTGCGAAGCGCGTCCACACCGCCGAGCAACCGTTCACGACGCCGCTGAACGCCGCCCTGGCGAGGTCTGACCGGGTGGGCGTCGGGCAGGTTAGGAGTGCGCTCTCCGTCGAAGTGACGGCACCTCGAGCGCCATGGCGGCCAGCCGCCGGCGGCGTCGGCGAACCCAGCGATCCGGCCACCGACTCGATCGGGGTGGTCGGGAATCGCATACGCCGTGGCGGCGAAGGGCGACGGTGTCGGTCACTTTCGTCGTGCGGCAGCATCACCCGGTCGATGGAGGCGAAGGAGGCCGGCTCGTGCTGCGCGAGCCATGCCAGCTTGGTGATGGTAAAGCTGGCGATCGGCACCAGACCGCAGCGTCGCGCCCACTGCGTGTCGCCGAGCCGCGAACGCAACGCCGCCGCCTGGGGTGCAGAGGTGGTGTCGTTCCACAGCTTGGCGGGGCGCAGGGATCGACCCTCTGGTCGACGACGACGAGGCCGTGCTGTTGGCCCGCGACCGAGATGGCGACCACGCTCGCGAGGTGGTCGCCGACCTGGTGGAACGCTTCGGCCAGCGCAGCCCACCAGGCCTGCGGGTCCTGTTCGGAGACCGGTGGCGACGTGGCGGGTGCGAGCCACGACCCGTGGCCACCAGCCTGCCGGTCTCCAGCTCCCGCAGCTCCACCTTGGTCGACTGGGTCGACGAGTCGACACCGGCGACCAGCGGGACCGCTGTCAACCGAACGTCACGGACTTGAACGCCTCGGTCTGGGCCTTCAGCGCCTGCTCGGTGGGAAGCCGCTCCATGCTCGACGCTCCGTAGAAGCCGTGGACGTCCTTGGCGCCCTGGAGGACGTAGGTCGCGTCCTCGGGCATCGCGATCGGGCCGCCGTGGCACAACACCAGCACGTCGGACCGCGCCGCCCGCGCGGCGGCGCCCCAGCGGTCGACGCGGTCTACGCAGTCGTCGAGGGTCAGCGCCGTCTCCGCGCCGATGCTGCCGCCGGTCGTCAAACCCATGTGGCACACCACGATGTCGGCGCCCGCTGTGGCCATAGCCGCGGCGTCATCCTCACCGAACACATAGGGCGTCGTCAGCAGTTCGATCTCGCGGGCATGCCGGATCATCTCGACCTCGAGGTCGTAGCCCATGCCGGTCTCCTCGAGATTCTGCCGGAAGACGCCGTCGATCAAGCCGACCGTCGGGAAGTTCTGGACCCCGGCGAACCCCATCCGTTTGAGCTCCGGCAGGAAAATCTGCGGGAGGTAGAACGGGTCGGTGGCGTTCACGCCCGCGAGCACGGGCGTGTGCTGCACCACCGGCAGCACCTCGCGCGCCATGTCGACCACGATGTCGTTGGCGTTGCCGTACGCCAACAGGCCCGCGAGCGAACCTCGCCCGGCCATGCGGTAGCGCCCCGAGTTGTAGATGACGATGAGGTCGATGCCGCCGGCCTCTTCCCACTTGGCCGACAGCCCGGTCCCGGCGCCGCCGCCGACGATCGGCTCCCTACGGGAGACCATGTCCCGGAAGTGCGCGACGAGCTCGTTGCGGGTCCGTGGCATCCACGCCTCCTTGGATCGAGCCGGAAGATCGGAGCGGACAGATGACGTCAGGTCGTCGACCAGATCACCCGGTTGACGTGATTCTCCAGCGCTTCCTGCCGACCCGAGACCGGTGTGGGATCCAAGTCGGAGCGCAGCGCCTCATCGGCGAGGGAGGCAAGGTCAGTGTCAGAGCCCATGATCCGCCGGCCCAGGTCACGGTTCCAGCCCGCGTAACGCTCGTCGCGGGTGCGATCCAAGACGCCATCCTCAATCAGTGCCTGGGCCACGAACAGGGCCCGGGCCAGCGTGTCGATCCCGCCGATGTGCCCGTGGAACAGATCGGTCCGGTCCATGCTCTGACGCCGCAACTTGGTGTCGAAGTTGAACCCCCCGGTGGTGAAGCCGCCTCCCTTCAGGATCTCGTAGACGGCCGGAGCCAGGTCCTCCACGGAGTTGGGGAACTGGTCGGTGTCCCACCCGTTCTGCGGGTCGCCCCGGTTGGCGTCGATGCTGCCGAAGATGCCGTGGTCGACGGCGTACGCGACCTCGTGATGGAACGAGTGCCCAGCGAGCGTCGCGTGGTTGGCCTCGATGTTGAGCTTGTACTCATCGGCCAGCCCGTACCGGTCGAGGAAGCCGTGCACCGTGGCGCAGTCGTAGTCGTACTGGTGCTTGGTCGGTTCCTGCGGCTTGGGCTCGAGCAGGAGGGTGCCCTGGAAACCGATGCTCCGCTTGTGGTTCGCGACGAGCTCGAGGAAGCGGGCGAGTTGATCCGCCTCTTGCCGCATCCGCGTGTTCAGCAGGGTCTCGTAGCCCTCACGTCCACCCCACAGGACGTAGTTGGCGCCACCGAGGCGGTGGGTGGCCTCCAGTGCGTTGCGCACCTGCGCCGCCGCGTAGGTGAACACCTCGGGGTCGGGGTTGGTTGCCGCGCCCGCGGCATAGCGAGGATGCGAGAACAGGTTCGCCGTCCCCCACAGCAGCCCGATGCCGGTCTCCTGCATCTTCTCACCGGCGCGGTCGACCAGTCGGTACAAGTTGGCCCTCGACGTATTCAGGTTCGTCCCCGGTGGCGCCATGTCAAAGTCGTGGAAGCAGTACAACGGCGTACCGAGCTTGGCGAAGAACTCGAAGGCCGCGTCCTGCTTGGCCAGCGCGGCCTCCATGGGGTCCTGGCGGCCTTCCAGCCAGGGCCGGTCGAACGTCCCGCTCCCGAAGACGTCGCTGCCCGGCCAGTTGAAGCTGTGCCAGTAGCACACGGCGATGCGCAGATGGTCCTCCATGCGCTTGCCGGCGACGATGCGGTCCGGGTCATACACGCGGTAGGCGGGACCCTCGCCGCTCCCAGAACCCGCAAAGCGGACCGGCTCCGCGACGTCGCGAAAGAAGGAGTCCATCGGTCCGCCTCAGCTCCGGTAGGCCTGGCGACCGATCCCCTGGACGGGGATCTCCTGGGCAGCCAGCACCTCGTGCTGCAGCGCGTACATGGCTGCTGCGGCACGGTCGATGTGCCGGGTGAAGGCGATCGAGCCTGCCAGAATCGGCTGCAGGAGCTCTTTGTCCTGCACCCGTGCGGCCGGGTACTCGTGCTCGACGATGAGCGGCGTGGCGGCCACGTCGAAGTCGAGCAGCTCGCGCGCCGCCAGCTGGTGGTCCAGCCAGTCGACCGTTCGGTTCTGCAGGTAGGCAAGGGGGTCGTGGCGGGCGGTCCCGGGAAGCTCGTGCTCGCACAGCACCGTCTGCTTCTTCCAGGCGTTGGCGAGGTCGGAGGGGTTTGGTGACACGTGGTCGCCGTCCCAATCACCGCGCTGCACCGTCTGGCCGCCGTAGCCCCAGCCGGCCACGCCCTTGGGGTCCACCACCTGGCCCTTGACGTGCATCCCCCCGATGAGAAAGCCGTACCCGGCGTCGGCGAGGTACTGGAACATCGACCGCGTGTCCTGACCCATGAGGATCGAGTGCGAGGGGTCGTAGTGGATCCTGAAGTTGTCTCCGACGCCGTGCTTCTCACAGATCTGGTGCAGGGCGATCCACAAGGCCGGGGTGTAGGCGATGTTGTTGTGGAAGTTGTCCGAGGGCGACCACCCCGGCATGGGGCACTGCTCGACCCGGTAGACCAGCCCTCGATCCTTGGCCGCCTCCAGCAACGGCACGAACCCGTCCTCGAAGTCGGTGAGGTTCTGATCCATCGACTTTGATTGGTTGCGGCCCACAAACCCGCAAACGGCCGGCACGCCGAGCAGCACGGCGGTGTCCATGACCCGCAGCATGAAGTTGTGCTTCTTCTGCCGGATCGAAGCGTCGGCGTGCAGCATGTCGTCGAAGTAGGCCACGTCGGCGATCGCGACGCCGGTCGCATCGATGGCTGCCTGCACCCGCTTGGCGCGCATCTCGTCGAACTCCTCGCGCAGGTCCAGGGTGTTGGCCACCGGGTCGAGCATCGCCTCGGCAGGCACGTCCGCCACCGACGGGTGCAGTGCCGCGGAGAGCTCGATGCACTCCGCCCCCAGGTCTTTGGCGAAGTCCAACCACTCCAGGATGGCCAGGTCGGGGTCGGCGTCGCGCGCCTCCCGCGGTGTCAGCTCCTGCAGCGCGGCGGTCAGCACGCCGACGGGCATGTGGACCGGTTCGAACGGCTTGATCTCGGTCATGTCGGCTCCGATCGGAGTGTTAGAGGTCGGCCAGGTCTACGGGCGAGTGCCGGCGAGCCGACTCGATCGCGGCGTGCAACACACGCTGGGTCTGCAGGGCGTCGGCGAAGTCGGGCAGCGGCACGATCGGCTCACCTCCGGCGATCACGGTCAGCATGTCGCTGGCCTGGTTGATGAACGTGTGCTCGTAGCCGAGGCCATGGCTGTCGGGCCACCAGGCGCCAGCGTAGGGGTGACCGTCGCCGCCACGGGTGACGTCGATGGTGGTCCACCCCTGGGCCGCAGGCTCGTTGTCGAGGCTGTAGAACCCCAACTCGTTCATGCGCTCGAAATCGAAGCGGAGCGCGCCCCGCTCACCGTGGATCTCGAAGCGGTTGGCGTTGTGGTACCCCGTCGCCAAGCGAGTGGCCTCGAAGCTGGCGAGCCCCCCGCCGCTCATGCGGGCGAGGAACAGCACCGCGTCGTCGACGGTGCTGCGGCCCTTGGCCCGCGCCGTTCCCGCTCCGGAGCCGGAGATCTCGCCGCCCGCGGACCCTTCCAGCAGGGTCCGTTCCTCAATGAAGGTGTGCTCGATCGCACCCTCGACCGTCACGATCTGTTCGCCCGTGACGAACCGCACGGCATCGATGATGTGGGCATTGAGGTCGCCGTGCGCCCCCGAGCCGGCGATGTCACCCTGGAAGCGCCACAGCAGCGGGGTGTCGGGCCCACCCCAGCTCTGCAGGTAGGCGGCGCGCACGTGGTACACGCGACCGATCGCGCCTGATGTGACGAGCTGGTGCGCCAGCGCCACGGCGGGGACCCGCCGGTAGTTGAACCACACGAACGTCTTGCCGTTCGATTGCTGGGCCGCGTCCGCCATCGCCTGAGCGTCGGCCAGCGTGCCGGCCAGCGGCTTCTCGCAGGCGACGTGCTTACCGGCTTCCAGCGCGGTGATCGCCTGCTGGGCATGCATGTCGTTCGGTGTGCCAATATCGACCAGATCCACCTCGGAGGAGGTGACTGCGGCACGCCAGTCGGTGGTGGAGTTGTGCCAGCCCCACCGGCGAGCGAACTGCTCGAGTTCGTCCGCGTTACGAGCGGCCACGGTGTGCATCACCGGTGCCGGATCCACCGGGAAGAACCGCGCGACCTTCAGCCAGGCGTTGGAGTGGGTGCGCCCCATGAACTTGGAGCCGAGCAGGGCGACGTTGAGGGAGTCGGTCATGACAGCGTCCTGTTGACGTCGGGGTTCGCCGGTTGATCGCCGGGGTCGACGACCCCGCCGACGCCGAGGTAGCGGCGTTGCAGGTCCGGGCTGGCAAGGATCTCCGCCGCAGTTGATTCCGCCTGGATCCGGCCGGAAATCATCACCAGCTGCCGTTCGGCCATCGCGGTCGCGGCACGCAGCTTCTGCTCCACCACCAGGACGGCAACCCCCTCGGCAACCAGGTGGTGCACCGCGTCGACCAGGACGTCGACAACCGTGGGCGCGAGACCCTCCGACGGCTCGTCCATCAACACCAGCGACCCATTGAGCAGGAGCGCCCGACCCACGGCGAGCATCTGCTGCTCCCCGCCGGACAGGGCGCCGCCACTGCTGGAGCGGCGATCAGCCAGCCGGGGAAACAGCTCGTAGACCGCCGTGGGCGTCCAGCGCTTGCCGCGGGTGCCCTTCGCCAGCATCGCCAGGTGCTCATCGACGGTCAACGAAGGGAAGAGCCGGCGCCCCTGCGGCACATAGGAGATGCCGCTTCGGGCGATGCGCTCCGGGGAGCGGCCGTCGATCCGTTCCCCCTTGAGGAGCACCTCACCGGCCGACGGCCTCACCAGCCCCATGAGGGTGTCGCACAAAGTGGTCTTGCCCATGCCGTTGCGGCCGAGGAGGCCAACCGCCTCGACGCTCATGGCGAAGCTGACCTCGTCGAGGACCTGCGACTCGCCGTAGCCCGAGCACAGCCCCCGGACCTCCAGCAAACTCTCGGTCATGTCAGGGCCTCGCTGCCGAGGTAGATCTCATGAACTAGCGGGTCTGTGCGAATCTGTGCTGGGGTCCCGGACGCGACAGTCTTGCCGTCCGACATCACCACGACCCGCCTGGCCACCTGGAACGCCACGTCCATGTCGTGCTCAATCAACAGCAATGTCGAATCGACGGCGAGCTGGTCGAGCAGTTCGGTGAGCCGTTCCCGCTCTCCTCGCGACAGCCCGGACGCCGGCTCGTCCAACAGCAGCACATCGGGGTCGGTGGCGATGGCCATGCCAATCTCCAGCTGGCGCTTCTGACCGTGGGACAGGTCACGCACGAGCCTGTCCAGCTCGTCGCCGAGCCACACGGCCTCCGCCGCCTTGCCCGCTTGGTTCCGCCAGGCAGGGTCGCCTCCAGTCCGCCACAGGCTTCGGTGGCGGCCCTGCCTCCCGACGATGGCGAGGTAGAGGTTGTCGGCCACCGTCAGGCCTACAAACGACCGGGCCTTTTGGTAGGTCCGGGCGACTCCGAGCCGGGGCCGGTGCCGGGACGGCAACCGGGTGCAGTCGATGCCCTTGATGGTCACCGACCCCTTGTCGGGGGCCAGGTCGCCGGCGACCACGTTGAACAACGTGGTCTTGCCGGCGCCGTTGGGACCGAGGATCGCCAGCCGCTCGCCCCGAGCGACATCCAGATCGATGCCGTCCAGGGCCGAGAGGCCGCCGAACGCCACCCCCACTGATCGCAACACCACGACCTGCTCGGTCGCGTCGTCGGATCGGGTGGTGGTGTCCGGGGCCATGGCCGCGCTTCCTGATCCTGACTAGCTTTGGGGGACGCCGTCCTCAACGGGGATGGCGTTGCCGACCCACGGGAGATCGGCCTCCTGGCACTCCGGGAAGTCCCGGGAGGGCGGCGGCGTGTCGGTGCTGAAGGTGCCACCGAAGGTCTGGTCGACCTCCGGGATGATGGCCACGGCTTCCTGGACGATCTCGCCCTCGTCGTTCTCTACGAGCCGGGAGAGCCCGACATCGACGATGCCACTGCGGTTCTCGTCGAGGCTGATGTCACCGTAGGGCAGCTCGAGGGTCAACTCGGCCAACGCGGACTGCAGCGGCTCGGGGGACGGGTCTCCACCGGTCTCCTCCAGGCCTCGGACGAGCGCAACGCCCGCGGAGTAGTAGCCGTACATGAAGCCGAACCCGGCGGCCGTGGATGGGGGACCCGGCTCGCCGCCGGTGAGCCCTGTGGCCAGCGTGTCCCAGGTCTCGTCGGCGCTGGCGAGGTACTCGGTGATCTCCGGCGTCTGGATGTCACCGGGAAGCACAGCGAATCCGCCGACGTAGGCGCCGGCGATGTCGGTTCCCAAGGCTGACGCGAGGCCGGGGTTGAAGAACAGGTTGCCGGCATGCTGGTCACCGGTCAGGTCGCCCTTGGCGTTGACGAACGCCTCGAGTGCAGCCTGGGTGCCGGTGCCACCGACGACCCAGAAGTAGCCGTCGACCTCGTCCGGGTTCGGCAGCTGCTGGACGAACGAGGAGTAGTCGGTGGTGCCAAGGGGCGGGAACACCCGTGTGACCACATCGCCGCCGACGCCGCAGAAGTCAGCGATGAATCCGGCGGCCGACGTGTGGCCGAAACTGTAGTCGTCGGCGATGACAGCGACGGTGTCCCAGCCCTCCTGATTGTGGAGGATCTCACCCAGACCGGCGTTCCAGATCGCCCCGTCTCCGTGGAAGCGGAAGAAGTTGGGCGCCTGAACCTCCAGCGTGGGCTCCTGTGAGCCGGCGATGCCGCTGAGGAAGGTCACGTCCGGGTTGGCCTTGGCGTACTCCGCCACGGCGATGCCCTCGTCACCCGAGAGGGGTCCGATGACGATGTTCGCGTCCTGCTGCTCGACCAGCTGTCGCACCTCCCCGAGGATGGTGTCGGGGGTGTCGTCGCCGCAGCCGATACCTGTCAGCTCGATCGGGGTTCCGTTCACCTCGGCGCCGCTCCACCCGTCGAGCGCGGTCGTCTCTGAGGTCGGCGTCGCGCCGGCGTGGTTGACCAGCGCCAGGGTCACACCGGCGACGGTGTCCTCGTGGAAGCCGCCGAACGGTCCTTCACACTCGCCGAGGATGCCGAGGCGTACGACGTCGTCGCCTTCGCCGCTGCCGCCGGTGTCTGTCGCCCCGTCGGTGGTGGTCGCACCGTCGCTGGGCTGGGCCGTGGTGCCGTTGTCATCGCCGCTGCCCCCACAGGCGGTGGCGACGAGCGCGAGGATCGACAAGAGGCAGGCTGCGAGCAGCCACCTCGGCTTCTTGGCTTGACTGGTCATCGTGCTGTTCCTTCCATCGTTTCGGAGGTGGTCGGTGGTTCGATCGAGCGTTCACGTGGACGTCCCCGGCGCCAGCCACGCCCTTTCTGAGCGATGCCGACTAGCCCCTCCGGAGAGAGGACCATGATCAGCAGGACGATCAGCCCGATCACGGTGTTGAATCGGTCGGGAGTGATGCCGATGCGGTCGACGAGCGGCAGTTCCCGTAGGTAGTTGCTTGCGCCGACGTAGACGAAGGCTCCGAGCCAGGCGCCCTCGTAGTGGGAGATGCCGCCGATGACCGCGATGATCAGCAGGATCAACGTCGGTCCGATCGCGATCGACGCGGGGTCGATCTGCCCGTTGAACCACACGTTGAGGAGTCCCGACAGGCCGGCGACGAAGCCGGCCAGGGTGAACGCCAGCGTGCGGTGGAGCGCGACGTTGAACCCGAGGGACGCCATTCGGACCGGATCGTCGCGGACACCCTGGAGCGCGAGCCCGAAGTTCGTGCGCCCGATCGCGCGAAAGGCCAGATAGACCAGCGCCGACAGGCCCACGGCCGCGTAGTACAGCGGCACGCGCGCGTTCAGTGGTGCCGGCGCCGTGATGCTGGTGACACCCCCCGGCCCCGAGACGGTGACGACCTGGGCGAAGAAGTAGTAGCCGATCACCCCGTACACCAGCGTCAGCATCAGAAAGTAGATGCCGGTCGTGCGGCTCCCCAGCGCGCCGAGCAGGAACGCCATCGCGGTCGTGACCGCGAGCGCGAACAACACCGCGATCCACGGGGGCCAGCCGAGGGCGAGGCCTCTCGCGCCCGACTCGAGCGCCGCGTTGCCGAACATGAACCCGGCGATGCCGGCGAACAGCAGCTGCGCCAGCGAGATCATCCCGCCGTAGGAGGCCAGAATAACGATCGTCGCGGCCCCGAGGCCCAGGATCATCACCTCGGTCATCACGTTGTTGACGAAGAACTCGGTCCCGAAGATCGGCAGGACCAACAAGAAGACCAGGACCGCCAGACCGACGAGGTTGCCGGGCGACAACAGGCGACGGGCGCTCACTCGGGACGTCCGAACAGGCCGTAGGGGCGCACGGCCAGGACGAGGGCGAGCAGCGCGAAGGTGAGGATGATCGAGTAGAAGGTGTAGCGGCTCGGCAGGTAGGCCGGCGAGAACGCCACCACCACGCCGTACAGCAGTGATCCGGCGACGGCCCCCTTGATCGAGCCGAGACCGCCGATGATCACGACCACCAGCGAGTTCAGCAGCCAAGCACCGTCCGAGCCCGTCGCGGCGCCCGCAAACGAGGCGCCCATGACGCCTCCCATCCCGGCGAGGAAGGCCCCAACGAAGAACGTGACGGCGAACACCAGCGTGATGTTGATCCCGAGCGCCCGCACCATCGGCTCGTCGTCGACACCGGCACGAATCACCATCCCCATGCGCGTCTTGTTGAGCCACAGCCACAGGGCGAGCCCGACGACCAGCGCCACGGCGAGCATGAACAGCCGGCTCGTCGAGTAGCGCTGCCCCATGATCTCGAAGAAGTGTGTGACCGGGCCAGGCCAGACCATGCTCAGCGCGAGCCCGCCGAACTGGCGAAGCATCTGGTCGGCGAGGACGACGGAGATGGCCAGCGTGATGAGCGCTTGCCGCAGCTCCTGACCCTGATTCCACCGCAGGAACACCT
>JALZLF010000107.1 GCA_030858865.1 Actinomycetota bacterium
CAGTCGACACTGACGGGCAAGGAGTTCCAGCTGGCAGGAGGCGTCGAGGACTGGAGGGTGCTGGGCAGCGGAGCGAGCGCGTGGTTCGACGCGCCGTCGCACCGAGCCGGAGCCACGCTCATCCGCAAAGTCGCTGAGCTGGCCGAAGGAGCCGGCGATGCCCTACCGGACATGGACCTTCGCGCTCGAGGAATCCGCGTCCGCATCACACCAGGGGAAGGTGGCCTCAGCCGCGCCGATGTCACGTTGGCCCGGTCGATCTCAGGCGCGGTCGGCGACCTGGGGCTGCGTCCCCACCCGGCTGCGCTCCAGGACGTGCAACTGACCATCGACGCGATGGAGCAGGCATCGGTGATGCCGTTCTGGCAGGCCGCACTACGGTACGAGCCATTCGGCGACGACGACCTCGTCGACCCGATGCGCCGCCACCCGCCGATCTGGTTCCAGCAGCAGGACCAGCCGCGCCCCCTGCGCAACCGTCTCCACGTCGACGTGGTCAGCCCGCAGCCGTTAGCCGTAGACGCAGTCACGGCCGCGAGGGCGGGTGGTGCTCGAGCCGTTACCGACCACGGCTACTACGCAACGGTCGCCGACGCGGAGGGTAACGAGGCAGACCTGCTCCCGCTGCAGGACGGTGCCGACCGGTGGGGTGGGCAGGAGACCGAGGACTGGAGGGTCGTGTTCGCAGCGATGGCCTGCTATCCGACGGCCTCAGCTCGACAGGCGGTCGAGCTCGCCGAAGCCGTTGCAGGACTGGCCGACGAAGCCGGATTGCCTCTCGGCATCGATGTGCGTCCCGACGTGGTCACGATCGACACCGGCAAGGACAACTGGGAGGAGGTCGTGGGCTACGAGCCGCTGGCGGCGCGCGTGCAGGAGGCGGCCCGCGTCATGCAGTTGACGGCCGATGTCTCCCGGCTGCGCTTCGTCCAGGTCGGCATCGACGCGGTCGACATCGCCGCGGTCCGCGGCTTCTGGCGGGCCGTCCTCGGATACGAGGAGGACCCGCGCTCCATGGTCACCGACATCGTCGATCCTCGCCAGCTCAGCATGCCCTTCTTCTTCCAGGACATGGATGCCTCGGACGAGGAGCGGCGGGCCCAAAGAAACCGCATCCACGTCGACGTGTTCGTGCCCGACGATCAGGCCCAGGCCCGCATCGACGCCGGCCTGGCGGCTGGGGGCAGGGTCGTGTATGACGGCGAGGCGCCGGAGTGGTGGACGCTCGCCGATCCTGAGGGCAACGAGGTGGACATCGCCGTCTCGGTCGGGCGAGAGGAGATTTGGCGAGCAGCCACGCCCTCCTGAGGGCACCACTACCGCGCCAGGCTGCATTTCTCCTGGCAGAGTGGCCGGCCGGAACCTGTCAACTCACCGAACCTGTCTCACCTCAGCCTGACGCACAGGGCAACGCTGCATCTCGACAACAACCACCTGTCGAGGTGCAGCACAGATTGCACGGCCGTGAGCGCGACTACTTGCACGAACGCCGCTCGGGCGACCGGGTGCGCAAAGTAGCCAGAGGAGCCCCCCAGGCTGCACGCAAGGGGCCAGGAACGACTTTCTAGAGTTGACAACGCCAGGGGGCCGCTTCGGCGGCAAGCTGACGGTGGTACTCCGTCAGCTTCAGCTGCCGGCCCGTCCGTCAGGACAACCTTCTTCCCCAGCGATGCGTAATAGGCGCCGCGTCGCGCCGGTAGCTTGTGGGCGAGCATCACCCGCTGGACACGCATGCGGTTCACCGGCACCCAGCTAGACACGACGCGCCGGGCATGGGCCTACAGTCGGCGACTGTCTCATATTCGGTCGATTACGGACGCCGCGGTGGTGTGTGATCGGGGTATGGCGATTGTGTTGGGCAAGCCGGGAGTCGACGGGCTGAGCGAGGCTGTGAGCGTGCTGCGGGAGTGGCAGTACGACGGGGCGCCGATGCAACTGCATCCGGGGGACCTGGGCTGGTTCTGGCGGTTCGGTGTCGAGGCGACGGCCGCGGCGGTCCGGACCTGGAGCCGGGACGGACAGCTTCTCGCCGTCGGGCTGCTGGACGAACCCCAGCTGTTGCGGCTGACGATCGCGCCATACGCTCAGCGGGACGAGGAGCTGGCGCAACAGCTGGTTGCGGACGTGACCGATCCGGAACGCGGCGTACTGATCGAGGGGAAGGTGTCCGTCGAAGCGCCAATGGGCGCACTGGTCCAAGATCTGCTGTTCGAAGACAGCTGGAGCGCCGACGAGCCGTGGACGCCGCTGCGCCGCGACCTCACGGAGCCGGCGAAGGACCCGGGCGTGCGGATCGAGGTGATCGGGCGGGGGCAGGCGCACGCGCGGGCCGCCGTACAGCGGGCATCGTTCGACAGGTCGACCTTCACTGACGAGCGCTGGCACGCGATGGCGGCCGGATTGCCGTACGCCGACGCCCGGTGTCTGGTCGCGTACGACGACCAGGGCAACGCGGTGGCGGCGGTGACGGTGTGGTCGGCCGGTCCGGGAAAGCCCGGGTTGCTCGAGCCGATGGGCGTGCACCGGGACCATCGCGGTCACGGCTACGGCAAGGCGATCACCGTCGCTGCGGTGGCCGCACTCCAGGAGCTGGGTTCGTCGAGCGCGATCGTCTGCACCCCGAGCAACAATGTCGGCGCCGTCGCCACCTACAAGTCAGCCGGCTTCCAGCAACTCCCCGAGGTCCGGGACCAATACCGGGACGCCAAGCCTAATAGCTGACGTTCCGCACTTCTCGGAGGCCATTTGCACCCCCACCATCGTCAGGGTTTGAGCGAGCGGGGCTGTGCGGTCAGAGTGGTTGGTGCGGTGATGAGGTCGGCCGCCTGGCGTGACAGCTCATCCATCTGGTGCAGCAGTGGTCCGCTGAGGCCCCACCAGACCAACCGCCACCGCCGGTGGTGGTGGTGGTGGTGGTGGTGGTGACTTCGACCTGATCAGCCGGCGCCTGGGCGCCCTGCCCGTGGTCAACCACTTACTGCACACGGCGGGCCTGCCCGCCCTGCTGGAGCGTCACCTGCCCGCCGGGGACGCCCGGGAGCGTCTGGCCGCGGGCGTGGCGGTCCGGCTGGTGGTGAACAACATGGTCCTCGGGCGCCGCCCGCTCTACGCCCTCGGGGAGTGGGTCGCCCCGTTCGTCCCGGGCCTGCTCGGGCTCAGCCAGGACGAGGTCAGCGCGGTCAACGACGACCGGGTCGGCAGGTCCTTGGAGGCGCTGTTCGACGCGGACCGGGCGAGCCTGCTCACCGAGCTCGTCCTCGGTGTCCTGACCGAGTTCGGCGTGGGCACCTCCGAGCTGAACAACGACTCGACCTCGATCAGCGTCCAGGGTCTCTACGCCGGCGCCGACGGCACGCCCGCGGTAGGAAGGCGACCCCGGTGATCACCTTCGGCCATTCCAAAAACCACCGCCCGGACCTGAAGCAGCTGGTCTGGATCCTGACGGGAGTGCCACGGGAAACACGCGCCCGAACAGGCAGAGAGTATGACCTGGGTCACACTCCTGTCCATAGTTCTCGAAGTCGCGCTATGCCCCGTTGCCGGCGCCGGGCCCGGCGCCGAGGTAGGCCTGCCGGACGACCTCGGACTCGCGCAGCTCGGCCGCGCTGGCGCTGAGCTTCACCCGCCCGGTCTCCAGCAGGTATCCGCGGTGGGCGACCTCCATGCCCTTGAGCACGTTCTGCTCGACCAGCAGGATCGCCACGCCGCCGTCCTCGTTGACCGTCCGCACGTGCTCGAAGGTCTGGTCCACCATCGCCGGGGACAGGCCCGCCGATGGCTCGTCGAGCATCAGCACGGACGGCTCGAGCATCAGCGCCCGGGCCATCGCCACCAGCTGCCGCTCGCCGCCGGACAGGCTCCCGGCCTGCTGCCGGCGCCGCTCGGCGAGCTTGCCGAACAGGTCGAAGACCTCGTCCCGCCGCCGGCGGAAGTGGCTGCGCGCCGTCGCCGCCCCGACCTCGAGGTTCTCCTCGACGGTGAGGTCGGCGAACACGTTCTCGTTCTGCGGCACGTAGGACAGCCCGGCCCGCACGATCCGGTGGGTCGGCCGCCCCGCCAGCTCGGTGCCCTCGAGCCGGACGCTGCCGGCACTCGGCGGCACCAGTCCGCTGATCGCCTTGAGCAGCGTGGACTTCCCCGAGCCGTTGGGCCCGAAGATCAGCACCCGCTCGCCCCGGCCGACGAACAGGTCGACACCGTGCACGATCGTCAGGTCGCCGTACCCCGCCCCGACGCCCTCCACCGTGAGCAGCGACTCACCCATGGGCACCCCCCAGGTATGCCGTGAGCACCCGATCGTCGGAGCGCACCGTGGCCGGGTCGCCGGCCACGAGCACCGCGCCCAGGTGCATCACGACCAGGTGGTCGACCAGGCGCATCACGGTCTCCAGGTCGTGCTCCACGAGCAGGATGGTGGTCCCCGACGCCCGCAGCTGCGCGAGCTTGTCGGCGATCTTGGCGGTGAGCGCGGGGGCGACCCCAGCGAAGGGCTCGTCCAGCAGCAGCAGCGTCGGGTCCAGCATCAGCGACCGGCCCAGCTCCAGCAGCTTGCGCTGGCCACCGGAGAGCGAGCTGGCCGGCAGGTCGGCGACCTGTTCGATCTCCAGGTACGCCAGCACCTCGTCGGCGCGCTCGGCGACCTCACGCTCGCGGCGCCGCGACCCGGGCGTGCCCAGCAGCCCGGCCCAGAAGTGCTCCCCGGGGTGCTCGGTCCCTGCGAAGAGCAGGTTCTCCCACACCGTCATCCGCAGGAACGCCCGCGGGATCTGGAAGGTGCGGACCAGGCCCTGGCGGGCCAGCCGGTGCGGCGGCATTCCGGTCACCTGGTGCCCGTCGAAGACGACCCGGCCGGAGTCCGGCGCCACCCGGCCCGACACCAGGTCGAAGGTGGTGCTCTTGCCCGCGCCGTTCGGCCCGATCAGGCCGGTGATGGTGCCACCGGCCACCTCGAAGGAGGCGCCGTCGACGGCCCGGACCCCGTCGAAGGCCTTGTGCAGGTCGCTGACCCGCAGCAGCGGGGTCACGGCTTCTCCTTGCGGGGCCCGGTCAGCGCCTCGACCGGCTCGGCGGCCACCGCCGCCGGTCGGGGCGCGGCGAGCGGGCCGCGCTTGCGCAGCCGTTCGGGGATCACTCCCTGTGGAGCAAACCTGACCACCAGGATCAGCGCGAGCCCGATGATGACGTAGCGCAGGCTGGGCAGGAAGGAGGGATTGCTGGACGACAGCGCGGCCAGGAACGGCGCACCCTCCAGGAACCGGGTGCTCTCCCGGATGAGCACCAGGATCAGGGCGCCCACCAGCACCCCCCGGTTGTTACCGACGCCGCCGAGCAGCATCGCCAGCCAGACGTTGAAGGTGACGATGGGCACGAACTGGCCGACGTGGACGGCCCCGATCGAGCCGACCCAGATGGCACCGGCGATCCCGGCCAGGACACCCCCGAGCACGAAGGCCTTCAGCTTGTACCGGCCCGCTGCCTTGCCGAGGCCGCGTGCGGCCACCTCGTCCTCCCGGATGCCGCGCAGCACCCGGCCGAAGGGTGACGTCGCGGTCCGCTCGGCCACGACATACGCGACCAGGGTCAGCACCAGGGTGATGCCCAGGAACATCCAGATGTAGTCGCTCGAGCTGTCCACCAGGGACCGCAGCGGCTGCGGCACCGGCGAGATGCCGAACTGGCCGCGGGTCAGCCACTCCTCGTTGGCCAGGAAGCTGGCGAAGATCTGCGCCATCGCGAAGGTCACCATCGCCAGGTAGTGGCCACCCAGCCGGAGACAGACCAGCCCCATCAGCAGGGCGACCACCCCCGCCACCACGGCCGCGACCACCAGGCCGGCACCCCAGGGCAGGCCGAGCCCGACGTCGTAGCTGCCCTGGTAGTCGGCGCTGCCCTTCGGCGGCAGCACCGCCAGCGAGGCGCCGAACGCCCCAGCCGCGAACAGCGCGACGAAGCCGAAGTTGGCCTGGCCGGCGAAGCCGTACTGGGCGTTGAGGCCGAGCGCGAGGATGCCGTAGATGAGGGCGTTGGTCAGCACGAACGCCCCGAACAGCAGCCACCCGGTCATGTCGCCGCCTCCGCCCCGGCCAGGCTGGGCCGGCCGAACAGACCGCTCGGCCGCAGCAGCAGGACCAGCACCAGCACGAAGAAGGCGATGGCGTGGCTGTAGTCGGCGGAGACGTAGGTCGCGCCGAACTCCACGCCGAGCCCGATGACCAGGGCGCCCGCCATCGCCCCGTACGGCTGGCCGATGCCGCCGAGCATGGCCGCGGCGAAGACCACCAGCAGGAAGTTGAACCCGATGGTCGGGTTGATGTTGCCCTGCGAGGCCCCGAGCAGCACCCCGCCCAGGCCGGCGACCAGGCCACTGACGACCCAGGTGGCGCCGATGATCCGGCGGGTGTTGATGCCGGACAGCCGGGCGAGCGCGTCGTTCGACGCGGCGGCGCGCATGCTGCGCCCCAACAGGGTGTACTTCAGCAACAGATGCACCGCGGCCATGCAAAGGACAGCCACCACGAGGATGCCGGCCTGCAGCTTGGGGACGAACACCTCACCGAAGCGCCACGGCTCGGTCAGCGGGACCGGGAACGGCTTGGGGCTGCCGCCGACGAGGATCTGCACCAGGTTCTGCAGCACGAACGCGACGCCGACACTGGTGATCAGCAGCGCCAGCGCCCCGCGGTTGCGCAGCGGCTCGTAGCAGACCTGGGCAACGACATACGTCACCAGGCCGCCGACCGCGACTGCGAGCACCGCCGCGGGCAGCAACGGCAACCCCGCCTGCACGAGCAGGTATGTCGTGAAGGCACCGATGGTGAGCATCTCGCCGTAGCCGAAGTTGATGAACCCGGTGACGCCGAAGGACAAGGTCAGGCCCACGGCGGCCACCGCGATCACCGAGCCGGTGGCCAGCCCGTAGATGACCGTCTGGAGGAAGGTCTCCACGTGCTACTGCAGGTCCTCGGCGTCGATCACGGTGACGGGGGCGAACTCGCCGTCGGTGACCTGGAGGATCTGGAAGGGCGCGGTGATGCTGCCGAACTCGTTGAAGTCGACCGGGCCGGAGAGGCCCTGGTAGTCGATCCCGTCGCCCGCGTCGATCGCCTCCTTGCCCTCCTGGAAGGAGATGACGACGACGTCGCCCTCCTCGGGGTTGGCGACGTCGTTGAGGTGCGCCTCGATGGTCTCTCGGGTGACTTCGCCGTCCTCCGTGGCGGCCAGGTACATGGCCAGGGTGATGACGTTCACCGCGTCGTAGGCGTTGGTCTGGAAGATGTCCGGCTCGTGGCCCAGGAACTCGGTGAAGGTCTCCCGCAGGTCCGCGGCGCTCTCCGGTGCGGCCTCCTGGAGACCGAACACCCCCTCGACGATGTCGGGCCCGGCCAGCTCGATGTAGTCGGCGTTGGTCTGGTCCTGGGTGACGAACCAGCCGCCCGTGTAGCCGTTCTGCCGGGCCTGCTGCATGATCTTGGCCGAGTCGGCCGGTTCGCCGACCAGGATGATCATGTCCGGGTCGTTCCCGATCACGTCGGCCACCTCGGAGCGGTAGGACTCCCGGCCGACCGTGTAGTTCACGCTGGTGGCTAGCGGGACCTCGTACTCCTCGAGGCTGGTCTCGATCGGTTCCTGGAAGCTGACGAGCGCGGGCGCGTCGCCGACCATCAGCGCGACGTTGGTCACCGACGCTCCACCGAGGAACTCATCCGGCGCGCTCAGCGCTTTGGCGATCGCTTTACCGCCGAGGCTGTCCGAGGGCACGGTGCGGTGGAACAGGCTGGTGCCCGCCTCGTCGAACTCGACGGTCCCGGCGGTGGGGGTGACGACCGGCGTCTCGGTGTCCACCACGACCTGGCGGACGCCGGTGAAGGACAGGCTGGTCGGGCCGATGAAGGCCACCACCTGGTCGGTGTTCGCCAGCTTGCGCGCCGCCAGCACGCCGGCGTCGACGGTGCCCTCGGTGTCGCCGCGGACCAGGTTGATCTGCTGGCCACCGATGCCGCCCGCGGTGTTGATCTCCTCGATCATCGGACCGGCCGCGCCCTCGACGTTCTCACCGACCCAGGAGTACTGCCCGGTGTAGGGCAGCAACATGCCCAAGTTGAGCTCGCCGCCTTCGCTGCCGCCACCGCCGGCGTCGCCGGTCTGGCCACCGGTGTCCGCGGTGCTGCCGCCGCCGGCGTCGTCACCGTCCTCCTCGGAGCCGGGCACCTCGGGGGCACCGCCGCACGCCGCCAACAGGGCTGCGATCGCGCCGAGCGAGAGCAGGAGGGTGGTGGGTGTCCTGGTCGTCCCGCGAATTCTCATCGGACTCTCCTTCATCTGGTGGTTTCCTGATCGGCGGCCCCGGCCAACTCCTTGGTCAGGGCCTCGGACGTGCGACGGATGTGGACCCGGGCCAGGTCCTCGGCCTCCTCGACCTGGCCTTCCAGCAGTGCGGCCGTGATCGCGGCGTGCTCGGCGTGCGCGCCCTCGGCGCGGTCCCGGCCGAGCACGCTCATCGGCCGGAAGACCTGGCTGGTGGTCTGCACGAAGTGGTGCAGCCCCTGCAGGTAGGGGTTGTGGCTGGCCTCGATGACCAGCCCGTGGAAGCGGGTGTTCGACCTCGTCCACTCCTCCGGGGACCAGCTCCCGGTCAGCAGGGTGGCCTGGTCCGCCAGTGCCGCCTCAAGCTGCTCGCGGTAGCCGTCCGCCGAGTTCCGGCCCGCCAGCCGTGCGGCCAGTCCGTCGACGACCTCCCGCAGCTCGTATGCCGCCAGCAGAGTCCGCGGACTCCGCTCGGCCACCCTGACCCCGCCGCTGCGCTCGGGCGTCAGCAGTCCCTCGTGCTCGAGGGTGCGCATCGCCTCCCGGACCGGTGTGCGGCTGAGCCCGAGGTCGGTGGCGACCCGCTCCTGCTGCAGCCGGCTTCCCGGGGGGTAGTCGCCGCGGAGGATGCGCTCACGCAGCTCGTCGACGACCTCGTCGACGAGGAACACCCGGGGCCGACCGAGCACGCAGGCACCTCCGTTGGTTGGCCGGACCGAATCCGCCTGGCACCGGCTGGATACCTGGATCCAGGATCCAGGGATCCAGTGCCCCGGTCAAGGGTCCGTGCCCGCGGCTTCACCGCCGCTTGCCCGCGCAGCCTGCGGGCCGTCGGGCCGCGGCTGTGGGCGGCGGGCAGTGCGGCCGTCGCCGCCCTCACGACGGGCATCTACCTGGCCGGCATCGCGCAAGAGGGCAACAATGCGTTCTGGGACGTCTTCCCATGGGCCATGCTGATGGCGATCGGCACGGTCGCCGCCGCGTTGCCGGCGCTCCTCGCCGATGTCAGGTTGGCCCGGTACGGCGCCGTGGCGGCAGTCGTCATCCTGGGCACCCTCGGTGTGGTCGCCATCTTCAGCGTCGGTGCCGGGTTCCTGCTTGCGGCCGTCTTGGCCGTCGTTGCCGCTGTCTCCCGCCGATCAGAACCGTCCGTACCCGTCTGACGCACGTGCACTCACCATGACCGTCAGGATCGCCGCAGTGACCGTCGACTGTGCCGACGCCCTCGCCGTCGGCCGGTTCTGGTCTGCCGCTCTCGGCCGAGCCCTCGACCCGAACGCGTCCAGCGACTTCGCCAGCATCGGCTACGTCGGCCGCCGGGACACCATGGGATGGGCACCGCTGAGGGCGACGAGGAGCCGACCTGGATGTTCGTCCGGGTGCCCGAGCCGAAGGTCGCCAAGAACCGCATCCACCTGGACGTGATGTCGCCTGATCCTGCAGCAGAGGTCGCGCGCCTCATTCAGCTGGGTGGCACCCAGGTGTCCGGGTGCGACGGGCCGCGGAGAACGACTTCAACATGGTCCTGGAGGCGCGACCCTGAGCGCAACGCAGGGCGGGCGGCGCCGCTAGTTCTCCGGCGGCGACTCGACCGAGGTGTCGCTCCCCCGGGAAGATGAGGGTCTCGTGACCGTCGGCGTAGCAGACGAGGTACGGAGGTCCACCGTCCTCGCCCCGGACCTCGATGACCTCCGCCCACTGGTCCGGATCGCCGACCGTCCGACCGTGCACGTGCAGCCGGTCTCCCACTTCCGCGCGCATGGCACTCCTTCCTCTGGTCCTACTCCCCCAGTGTGCAACGTGCCGCCCGGTGCGGCCACCCCCCTCCCGGGTCGTCAGCCCACCCGGAGGTCGCGCCGCCCGAACACCTGCAACGAGGCGAAAAGGAGCACCATCAACCCGATGGCCAGCCCGGCCGTGGCCGCCGGGTCCGGGTCCTCCCGCGGCAGGCTGCCGACCAGGTGCAAAGGTGAGAGGTCCCGGGCCCAGCCCGGGAGCCAAGTCGTCAGAAGTTGCTGGCCATGTTGGTAAACCGGCTGTAGTGACCCTGGAACGCCACGACGATGGTGGACGTCGGCCCGTTCCGGTGCTTGGCCACGATCACGTCGGCCTCGCCCTCACGAGG
>JALZLF010000112.1 GCA_030858865.1 Actinomycetota bacterium
GCCTCGCAGCAGCGTGCTGGACGGGGCGGCCAGCGCCAGCAGCGGCGCGGCGGCCAGCACGAGCAAGAGGTGCTGGACCATGTGCGCCGACGCCAGTGCGCTGGACAGGGCCTCAAGAGGCGAGATCAGCGCCACGGCGACCGCCACCAGCGCTGCGCCGAAGCAGCGCGCCCGCCGGGTGTCGACGGCTCTCGGCCGGCCACCGGCCTGGCCACGCCGGTAGGCCCACACCGCGAGGCACAAGCCGGCGAGGAGCAGCGGGTCGAGGTTCCAGGCACTCCACAGGTCGTGGGGTGCCGGTGGCTGACCGGCGTGCGCGACGATCACCGTCAGCATGCCGGAAGCACCAAAGCCGGCAGGCCGACGAACAGGACCGTCACGAAGCCGAGCGACGACATCAGAAAGCCGGCGAACGCCAACGACCCGCTCGGGTCGTGCTGGCCGAGGTCGCCGGCCTCGTCAGCCGCCTCCTGCCGGCCCGAGCGCCACCGACGGTAGCCCCGGCCGGCGCAGGCGAGGCAGGCCAGCGCCGCCGCCGCGGTCGCGACCAGCGTCACGACGGTCGGCACCGGCGGGTCGAACAGCCGCAGTCCGGGTCCGTCGCCGGTGCAGCCTGCCTCGACGACGAGATAGACCAGCATGAAGTGGACAGACCAGATGACCGGCCCGGCGAGAAACAAGGCAATGGTCGTCCGTGCCGGGAGGTCACTGGAGACGTCCACCGCGAACGGCGTGCCGTCCCCCGCCGTCCTGGACCCGTCCCTGCGCCGGGGACCATCCGCCGCAGCGTCTCGTCGGTTCATGTCAGGCGCGGACCCAGGTAGAGCGTGGCGAAGCCGACGACCCACACCACCACCATCGCGGTCCAGAACCGCGAGACATTGGTGATGGTCGCGTGTCGGCGGTTGGTGTACAGACCGCGCAGGGCCCAGAACACCGTCATCGCCAGCATGATCATCGCCCCTACCGCGACGGCGGAGATGAAGCCGGTCAGCGTGTAGAAGATCGACCCGTAGGCATGGGTGGTGCCGCCGAAGCCCAGCCCGGCGATGTCGAGCCACTGCACGACCGCGCCGCCGGCAGCCAGGGCCAGGGCCGCCACGAGCCCGCCGACGAATCCCCGCTGGTCGCCGGCGCTCACTCGCCGCAGCGCCAACTGCACCGCACCGCCGCTGGCCACCATCAGCGCCGCCGCCAACAGCGCCTCGGTGAGGCTCGGCTCGATGATCCCCGCCGGCGGCCACAGCGGGTTCTCCAGCCGTAGGTAGAAGTAGCTGAGCAGGAGGCTGGCGAACGCGATGCCGACGAACAGGATCGCCAGCGCCGTCCCCCACATCGCGACGACGACGCTGCCGCCGGCGTTGACGGCCACGTGGTGCTCGCGCTCGAAGGCCTCCTCCTCCTCGACGCTCATCGGGGGGTCCTGCGGCCAGTTCCAGCGGATCACCGCGCCGATGATGACCAGTGCGCCGACGGCTGCACCCCAGCGGAGCTTGACCAGCTCCGACAGGAAGATGAGCACCACCCCGCAGGCGGCGACCAGGGGCCAGATCGACGGGTCGGAGACCCGGAAGACCTCCTGAGGTCGGGCGTCGGCCGTCCCGACGATCACGGCGGCCCGCCACCGCAGCGGCCACTGCGACAGTCCGTGGACGAACCGCTCGAGGCCCTCGTCGCCTGTGTCCAGCTCGTCCTGGTCCCACAGGGGGTGGCGGCTGCGCACGATCGGCAGGACCGACCAGCCGTGCTCCGCCGGCGGCGAGGGGACCGCCCACTCGAGGCTGTCGCTGCCCCAGGGGTTGGCTCCGGCCTCTTCGCCTCGCCGGTAGCTGCGGATCACGTTCCACACGAACACCGCGATGCCCGGCACGATGATGAGCACGCCGATGGTGGACAGCAGGTTGTAGACCTCCCATCCCCTGCCAGCGTCGTAGGTGTAGACCCGCCGCGGCATCCCCAGCAGCCCGACGATGTGCATCGGGAAGAAGGCGGTGTTCACGCCGACGAACAACAGCCAGAAGTTCAGCCGGCCGAGCCGCTCGTCGAGCATCCGCCCGGTGAACTTCGGAAACCAGTAGTAGACGCCGGCGAAGATCGGGAACACGACGCCGCCGATCAGCACGTAGTGCAGGTGGGCGACGACGAAGTACGAGTCGTGCGCCTGCAGGTCGAACGGCACGGCGGCCACCATCACGCCGGTGATGCCCCCGATCACGAAGATGACGAGGAAGCCGACGACGAACAGGAAGGGCGTCTTCCACACGGGCCTGCCAGACCAGATGGTGGCGAGCCAGGCGAAGATCTGCACGCCGGCGGGGATGGCGATGGCCATGCTGGCCGCCGCGAAGAAGCTCAGCACCAGTGGTGGCAGCCCGACGGCGAACATGTGGTGCGCCCACAGGCCGAACGACAGGAACCCGATCGCGACCAGGGAGCCGACGAGCCAGGTGTAGCCGACGATCCGTTGCCGCGCGAAGACCGGCAGGATCATCGACACCACACCCGTGGCGGGGATGAACTGGATGTAGACCTCGGGGTGGCCGAAGATCCAGAACAGGTGCTGCCACAGCAGGGAGCTGCCGCCCCGCTCGGGATTGAAGAACTGCGTGCCGAAGCCGCGATCGAGCTCGAGCAGCAGGCTGCCGATGATCAGCGGCGTGAAGGCGAACAGGATCATGAACGCCATCACCAGCACCGCCCACGCGAACAGCGGCATCCGGCTGAGCGTCATCCCTGGCGCGCGCATCTTCAGCACGCCGATGATGATCTCGATGCCAGCAGCGATCGCGCCGACCTCCGCCACGCCCAGCCCAAGGACCCAGAAGTCGATGGCGAGGTCCGGAGAGAACTCCGGCCCGCTGAGCGGGGTGTAGGCGAACCAACCCGCGTCCGGAACCAGTTGGAACAGCGTGCTGCTGTAGTACAGCAACCCACCGAGCAGGAACGTCCAGTACGAGAAGGCGCCCAGGCGCGGGAACGGCATCTCGCGAGTGCCGAGCACGAGGGGCAGCAGCAGGATCGCGAAGCCCTCGAAGATCGGCAGGATGACGAGAAACATCGTGACCGAGCCGTGGTTGGTGAACAGCTCGTTGTACAGCTGCGGACTGACCAGGGTGTTCTCCGGCACCGCGAGCTGCAGGCGCATCACCAGCGAGTCGAAGCTGCCGCCGAGCAGCACGAAGAAGAAGCCGGTCAGCAGCAGGCGCGCGCCGATCTTGTCGTTCTGGACCCCCGTGAGCTGGCCCCACAGACCCGGCGGATCGGCCCAGAGGCGGTTGAGCTCCTCGCCGCTCAGCGGCTCGGAGACCGTCGGCGTCTCGTTGCCCGACCGCGGGACTCGCCCCTCCCCGCTCACTTGCTGCTGGCCTGCTGGTCGGCCACCCAGGAGGCGAATCGCTCCGCCGGCTCGGCCACGACGGTCAGCTTCATGTCCGCGTGCTCCAAGCCGCAGAACTCGGCGCACTGGCTGACGTGCTCCCCCGGCTCGTCGGCTTCGAGCACCAGCGTGTTGACCCCGTCGGGCAAAAGGTCCATCTTGCCGCCGAGTGCCGGCACCCAGAAGCTGTGAATCACATCCGCGGACGTCAGTTCCAGCGCGATGGGACGTCCTACCGGGATGTGCAGCTCGTTGGTCATGGTGATGCCCTCGTCGGGGTAGCTGACCTCCCACCACCACTGGTGTCCGACGATCTCGACGACCAGGGCCTGTGAGGGGGCGCTGTTCGGTACGAACCGCAGCGCTTGCACCGTGGCGGCGAACACGACGATCAGCACGATGAGCGGCATCACGACGCCGCCGGCGACGATCCACCGGCCGAACCCGTTCGACGCCGGTTGGCCCGACTCCGGCTCGGCTGCCGGGCCCCGGCGGAACAGGCCCACCGCGAGCAGCACGGCGAACACGACGAAGACCGCCACGCCGAGGGCGAGCATCAGCCACCACAGGTCTGCCATCGCGTCGGCGACCGGGCCTTGGGGACTCAGACTGCTGGCCGCGAGCGTCGTCACCGTCGGGCGTCCTGCGGTCGCGAAGCCATCTGTGCTCCTCAGCGGCGCCCGGGCTGCATGTCGTGACAGATCAAACCACGACGCACCGCTGCATCACCAGAGTCTGGCCCCGGTGGAGCACCGCTCACGTCGGTGGGACTCGGTACGGGGAATGGAGAGTGCGTCATCTCGCCACCACGTAGAGGACGAGGCCGACTGCGGCAGCGGCGACCACGATCACCGGCTCTGGGATCTGCCGGCCGCGCAGGCCCTTCCACAGAAGCAGGTAGGTGCCGATCGCGACGAGCGCCGTGGTGACGTCGTACACGGACCGACGGCCGAGGACGAGGACGGCGCCGGCGATGGCGCCGGTTGCCGCGGCGGTGACGCCGGTGACGGCCGCGTTGATGGCCGGGAGTCGGCCGTAGCGGCGCATGTACGGCGCTGGGATGACGGTGAACAGATAGCAGGGGAAGAAGGTCGCCAGGGCCGCCACGGCGGCGCCGGGGAACCCCGCGACGAGGAATCCGATGAAGGCGGTCGTGATCACGACCGGCCCCGGGGTGATCAGCGCCACGGCCACGGCGTCCAGGAACTGCTGATCGTTCAGCCACTGCATCTCCTGGACGACGCCGCCGAAAAGGAACGGCACGATCGCCAGCCCGGAGCCGAACACGAACGCGCCGGCCTTGCCGAAGAACAGCGCGATGTCAACGAGCAGACTGCCTGACACCGGCCCAGGTGTCGCCGCGAGCACCGCCGGCGTGCCCGAGGCCAGCACCGCCAGCGGCAGGAGCGCGGACAGGTCGCGGGTTGCGGTCGAGCGTCGCGGGACCCGCGGCGGCGCCTTGACGAGCCACGTCACCACACCGGCGAGGACGATCAGCGGGATCGACTCCCGCTCCGAGAGGAATGTCGTCACGGCAAGGACGATCCAGACGGCCCAGAGCAGCGCGTCACGGCCGACGATCTTGCGCGTGAGCTTCTCGGCGCTGCGGGCGATGATGCCAATGATGCACGCGCCCACGGTGTAGAAGATCGCCTGCAACCAGGGCGTCCCACCGGCGGCCACGTAGCCGAGCGAGAAGGCCAGCACGATCAGAAAGCTCGGCAGGACGAACGCGGTGCCGACGAGTGCGGCGCCGAGTTGTCCGTAGTGGCAGTAGCCAAGGTAGATCGCGAGCTGCGCCGCGAGCGGTCCGGGTGAGATCTGCGCCAGGGCGAAGCCCTCGTCGTAGTCGTCCTGGGTCAGCCATCCGCGCCGCTCGACCAGGTCGTGTTGCATGTAGCCGACCAGCGCGACGGGACCGCCGAAACCGATCGCCCCCAGCTTGAGGGCATAGAGCACCATCTGGCGCAGCGAGTACTTCGGCGCCTCGTGGTGTCGGACACGCCGCGGCCGAGACGTGTCGGTTTCCGGCGTCGGTGCGCTGCCCTCGTCAGGACGGTTCACGACCGAGGACCATCGCTCGCCGCTGGTATTCGTACAGCCCGTCGAAGATCGGCGCCGTCAGGGCCAACATCCTCTCGTCGTCATGGAGCATCGACAGTCCCCGGACGATCACGTCGAGGCCCGCGGCCTCCGGCACGTCGAAGCGTTCATCAGCCAGGTCCGCCTCGTGCACCAGCTCGGCGATCCACCACAACACCGGGTCAGTCAGCTCGTAGCGGCGCAGGATCGTCTCGAACGTGCAGTCCGGTCCGTGGTGCGTGAGATGGACGCCGCGCATGTCGAACGGCGTCGCGTCCGCCGGCACCTCGTCGGGGTCGTTGACGAACATGAACTCCGCGTCGCTGTCGATGAACCGAGTGATCAGCCACGCCGACCCTGAGCGGTCGATGTGGCAACCTGCCCGCGTCGCCCACTTCACGCTGGCTCCTCGACCAGCTCTGCCAGCCGCTGCACCGCGGCTTGAGCCCGCGTCCGTTCTGGCGGTGGGAAGTAGTCGCGCTTCCTGATCCTGCGAAGCTCTCGGCGCAGGCGCGCAAGCGTGCGCCTTCGAGCTGTCAGCGGCAGGCGCTCAGCCGTGGCCGCGTCGGCGACCACCGCCGCGTACTCGACGGCGCGCGCATCCGACAGCTGTTGCGCCAGCGCCCGTTCATGCGCCGCCGACGAGGGTGTGGCGATCCACAGTTCCGCCTCGCCGCCGGCTTCGAGCACCTCATCGGCGACCCACTCCAGCTGCTCACGGTTGCGAGCGTCCAGCGGGAGGCCGACAAGTCCGTCCGTCAGCTGAGCTACCCCGAGCCGCTTCAGCTTGCGCCACACCGCGATCCGCCGCGTCGACGGCTCTCGCGGCGACCGGTACGCGAGCAGGACCCATTCGCTGGACACGCCAATGGAGGTCGACATCGGGGGGAGAATATGGGCGTTAGCCAAGATGTGCAACCAAGGTTACACATGGATATCTCGGCTCCACTTGCCGGCCCCAAAGAGCGAAAACCCCCGCTGAGCGCAGGGGTTTCTTGGTTGCGAGGGCAGGATTTGAACCTGCGACCTCCGGGTTATGAGCCCGGCGAGCTACCGAACTGCTCCACCTCGCGTGCTCGACGCTAGCAGCGGAGGTGCAAGGCTGCAACGGCAGCGCGCTCAGCCTTCGGTCGGCGATTCACTGGGCGCCGGGCCGGGTTCAGCGTCCCCGGCCTCCAGCAGCGCTTGAGCCTCGGCGAGGCGCTGCTGCGCCTGGCGCGTCAGTGCCTGGTAGCGGCCGAGCCGGCCGTCGCGCAGCGCCGCCTCGGCGTCCTCGAACGCGGCCAGCGCCTGGCCGATCAGGTCTTCGATGCGCGGATCGGCGCCAACCTCTCCAGACGGCGGCGGCTCGGGATCGCTGTCGGAGGGCTCCTCCCCCGGTCCTACCAGGCTCCCTGGCACCACGCCGAACAAGCGCTGCAGGGCCTGCGCCAGGGTGTTCGCGCTGACCACCTGATCGTCGAGCACCAGGATGACCCGTGTCAGCTCCGGGATCGAGGACTGCTCGGCCTGCAGGAACAGCGGCTCCACGTACAGCAGCGCGTCGGCGATCGGGACGGTCAGCAGATCGCCGTAGATCACCATGGAACCTCGCTGGTTGAGCAGGCTGACGTCGCGGGCGATCTCCTCGTCGGCGTCGATGCGTGCCTGCACCTGCTCGGGGCCGAAGACGGTCTTGCTCGGGGGCATCACGAAGGCCTTCAGCTGGCCGTACTGCTCCGGGTCGCCGCGACCGGCCAGATAGGCGATGAGGTTGCGCCGCTCAGAGCCCGCCGGCAGAAAGGTCTGCAACAGGGCGAACTCGGAGTCGTCCTCGCCCGGCAGCCGCAGCAGCTGGTAGGTGGGACGCACGGTGCGCGACTCGCGTCGCTCCGCCACGACGTTGGCTTGGTTGTTGCTGAAAGCAGGGTCTGCGGGCAGCTTCCAGGCGTCCTCCCTGGTGTAGAAGTCGTCGGCCCCCTCGATGTGATAGTCAAGGAACACCGACGACTGCACCCGGAACATGTCCTCGGGGTAGCGCAGATGGGAGCGCAGCTCGTCGCTCAGCTCGTCGCCGTCGAGGAAGACCGCCGGGAACACCGCTCGCCACGCGGCGATCAACGGGTCCTGGTCGTCGATGACGTACAACCGCACCGTTCCGTCATAGGCGTCGACCACCGCCTTGACGCTGTTGCGAATGTAGTTTGCCCGCCCCCGCAGCGCCGGCTGCTGGACCCGCTCCTCCGCCACGCTCTGCGTGCCGTCGGGACTGGTGCGCAGCACCAGCCCCGGCTGGTCGGCCAGCGTCAGCTGCGCCAGATCGAAGCGCTGGGAGTACGGGATCATGTCGGTGGTCGTGTAGGCGTCCACCACCCACTGCACCCGCCCCCCGGCCGCGACGGGATACGGGTCGTGGTCCAACTTGAGGAAGGGCGCCACCGACTGCACCCGCTCACGGACCTGCCGGCGGTACAGCACCTTGGAGTCGGCCGTGAGCAGGTTCGACAGGAGGATGTTGGGCTCGGCGAAGCGCAGGGCGAACGCCAGCCGTCGGCCGATCGAACCGACATCGACCCCGTCGGCACCGGCGTAGGCGAACTCCTCGGTGCCGCCGCCTTCGATGGCGTAGTCGATCTCCGGCTGCCCTGTCCCGACAATGGAGTACTCGGGTGGGTCCTCCCCGAAGTAGATGCGTGGGTTGTCGATGTCGAACGCCGGAACGCCGCGTTGCGGAATGTCCTCGGCGAGAAACACCGGCTGGCCGTCTACAGTCGCCGAGCTGACGCGCGACGCCACCACCCCGTAGCCGTGGGTGAACGCCAGACGCTGGTTCTGCCAGGTGCCGGCCGGCAGCGTGCGCTCACTGATCTCGCGCGCCGACACCACCACCTGCGTCGGCGTGCCGTCCACCTCGTAGCGGTCCACGTCGACGTCGCGGAAGTTGTAGTACGGCCGCAAGGCCTGCAACTGCTCGTACGCCGGCTGCGCGGTCGTCGGCGACCACAACCGGACCGACGACAGCGTCTCGCTGTTGGCGTCGATCTGTTCGGCAGACAGCTGTCCCGCGGCCGGGAAGGACTCGGTGTCAACATCGTCGAGGCCGAACGCGAAGCGGGTCGCCTGCAGGTTCTCCTCGATGAACGGCCGCTCGCGGTCAAGCTCCTGCGGCGCCACGCGCAGCCGCTGGATGACCGTCGGGAAGATCCCGGCGAGCACGACCGCCGCAACCAGCAGGATGCCGACGCCGGCCGTCGGCAGCAGCCAACCGCGGGCACGGACGTTCACCAAGAACAGCACCAGGCAGATCACGGCGATGACGAGCAGCAACCGGTAGGCGGGCAGCTGGGCGTTGACGTCGGTGTAGGACAGTCCGGTGATGACACCGCGCTGGGAGTAGCTCAGCAGGTACTGGTCGAGGCGGAATCCCCAGGCTCGGATGCCGACCAGCGCGGCCAGCAGCAGCGACAGGTGCACGTTGGCCTGGGGAGTGACCTTCTGCCCTGGCGACTGCGGCCGGATGCCACCGAAGACGTAGTGAGCGGCGGCCGTGGCCAGCAGCGCCAGGACCAGTGAGGCGAACAGCCATGAGTTCAGCAGCACGTGGAAGGGCAGCACGAAGACGAAGAAGCCCAGGTCACGGCCGAACTGCGGATCGACCCGACCGAACTCCTGGGCGTTGGCCCACAGCAGGTAGGTCGACCAACGAGCCGCCATCGACAGGCCGGCGAGAAGACCGAACATGACCGCCACGCTGAGCAGCACCGGGCGCACGTAGGGCAGCAGCGCCTGGCGGTAGCGCTCCACCACCGCCTCCTGCGGCGAGGCGATGCGATAGGCGGGAGCCAGCCGGCGGGCGAGGAGCATGTTGCCGGCGACCAGCGCGGTCACCAGCACCCCCGCGACGAGGCCGAGGGCCACCCGCGTGCCCAGCAGCTTCCAGAACACCCCGGCGAAGCCGATGCTGTCGAACCACAGCGCGTCGGTGTAGAACGACGCCACCCGGGTGGCGAACACCACGATCACGACGAGCAGGCCCAGCAGCGCCAGCCACCAACGCCGGCGCAGCCGTTCCCGCAAGGTCATGCCGAGTCGCCTCGCCCCACCGGCAGCAACAGCTGGAACGACGACCCAAGACCGAGTTCGGACCGCACGGCCGCCTTCCCACCCAACCCCTCCGCGATCCGGCGAACCAACGCCAATCCGAGTCCCAGGCCGCCGTAGGAACGCGTCTCGCTGGCATCGCCCTGGTAGAAGTCGCCGAAGATCCTCGCGGCCACGTCCGGCTCGATACCGACCCCCTCGTCGTGGACCGACAGCCGGACCATCGAGCGGCCGCCCACGACGCTGACGTCGCCGGTGACCCGCACCGGACACCCACTCGCTGAGAACTTGACGGCGTTGTCCAGCAGTTCGTCCAGGGCGCGGCACAGCATGACCGGATCCGCCAGGACGGTCGGCAGCCCCGGCGCCATCTCCTGGCCGAACTGGCGTTGCGGCTCGTTGGCTTGCCACACGGCCAGGACTTCGGCCACAAGGCCCGGCAGGGCCACGACATGGCTGGCGAGCTGCTGACGACCGCTGTCGAGGGCGGCGAAGTCGACGAGCAGACCGACGATGCGTTCCAGCCTGGCACTGGACACCAGGATCGCCTCGGCGAACCGGCGGGTCACCTCGGGCTCGTACTGGCGACGCCCCAGCATCTCGGCGTAGCCCTTGATCGGGGTGAGCGGCGTGCGCAGCTCGTGGCTGACGTTGGCCAAGAACTCGGTCTTCATCCGCTCGACCTCGACCTCACGACTGACGTCTCGCAGCACGAGCACCCGGCCGAGCACGCGTTCCCCGCTGCGGTCGTGCACCGGCGCGGCCGTCACCGCCGCCGGGATGACCGGACCGCCGTTGGGGGTCAGCAGCAGCTGGACGGCGACCTCGCCCTCGGCATCGGGGGGGCCGACCGCGGCCGCGGCGGTCTTGCCGTCTGGCCCCTGCCCCACCAGCACGTCCTCCAGCGGCAGCCCAAGCACGTCGGTGATGTCACGGCCGACCAGGCGCTGGGCGGCCGGGTTGAAGGTCACGATTCTCCCGTCGGGGTTGACCGCGACCAGCGCGTCGCTCATGGAGGTGGTGAGCGCCTCCAGCCGCGACCGCAGCCGCGCCTGCGTCGCGGCCGACTCGCGCAGCTGTGAGGCTTGCGTGGCCAGTGACGTGGTCATGGTCGCGAAGGTCCGGCCCAGGACGCCGATCTCGTCACGGCTGGGGTTGCCGACGTGCACGTCGAGGTCACCGCCCCCGACCGCCTCGGCCGCGGCGGTCAACCGGTGGATGGGAGCGACGAGCCTGCGGGTGACGGCGGCGGTCACCAGCCCCGCCAGCAGGCCCCCCAGCAGCGCGAGACCGAACAGGCGCCTGACCTGAGCCCGTTGCAACGCCTCGAGGGTCGCCGCGGTGTTGACCGCCACGGCCCGCCCGACGACCTGGCGTGACCGCAGGTCGCGCACCGGCGTTGACGCCACGTACAGGGACCGACCGTCGATCTGCAGCGTGGAGGAACCGCTGTCGTCGGCCAGCGCGCCGGCGATCGGCGCGGCCAGGTTGCGCAGCCCTTGTGTCACCGCGCTTGCCCGCCCGTCGAGACTGATCAGCAGCTCGGACTGCCGCTCCTCGCTGACCTCGTCGGCCCAGAACCGATCCGCCACCCGGCCGGTCACCACAGCGCCGATCGGCACCTGCTCCGCACGGGCGGAGGCCGGGGCGAGCCGCGCGGCGCCCAGCACCACCAGGCGACTACCGGCGCGCAGCAGGTCCGCGGCGAGCAGGCGACCGCCCGTCATGAGCTCGGCCACGGCCGGAGAGTTGCGCACCTGACGGCGGAACCCGGCGTTGAGGGAAGCGTCCGGCGCGTACGAGCCGCGGACCCGCCCCCGAGCGTCCAAGACCACGAGGAAGTCCTGATCCTGGCCCTCCAGCACCGACTCGTAGAGGTCTTGCAGGCCGGAACGGTTGGCCTCGGCCCCCAGCAGCGGCTCCTCGGAGGTGGCCATCGCCGTCGCGGCGTCGACCGCCTCGGCCGGCCAATCGCGCTCCACGTCGTCGGCGACCCCGGCGCTGATGGTCGACAGTCGTTCCAGCTCGCTGATGACCAGATCGCGGGAGTCCAGCCCCGAAAGGGTCGTGGCCACGAGCACGATCACGGCTAGCAGGATGGCCACCGAAGCGGTCACGAACTTCGCCAGCAGCGCGTGGGCGCTGACCCGCCACAGCCACCAGCCGATCGCCGCGGCTCCCGCCAGTGTCAGCCAGGCGGCTGCGGTGGGGGACGCCAGCTGCAACGCCTGCGCCGCTCCCCATGCCAGCAGGCCGACGCCGATCAGCCGAGTCGCCCGCCCACCCAGCAGTGCGCGCACACCCCCGACGACACCGGCGACCCCGCCGACGACATGCACGGACACCAGCAGCGGCAAGGGCACGACCAGCCGCGGCCCGGCGAGGCCTTGCAGACGGGGAGGTGACAGACCAACGGCGATCAACGTCAGCCCGGCCGCATGCAGGAGCGGCACGAAGACGCGCTCGCCGGGAATCAGCACGCCCGCCCAGATGTGGCCGGCGACCAGCAGGCCCGCCCCCGCGGCCAGCAGCCGCTCGGAACGGCCCGGCTCCTGGTGCTCGGCGCGCAGCGTCCCTGGCCGGGCCAGCACGATGATGGCCAGCCCCGCAGCCGCGACAAGGGCGAGCAGGCTGGCCGCCAGATGCAGTGGGGCGGACAGAGCGGCGTCGGCCATCACGGACAGTGTAAGTGGCCGGTTGCTGCCGCCCAGGGTCTTGGCGGTTCCAACCGGGTCCGATGCGCCGCCAGCGGAGCCCCTGAGCTACCCAGAGAACAGGTCGCGGAAGTCATCGGCCTCCTCGATGGTCCGGCCAGCGCCCGTGACGACCGCCGCCAGCGGCTCCTGGCTCACGCGAACCGGAATTTGGCTCTCCTGGGCGATCCGTGAGTCCAGCCCGTGCAGCAGTGCGCCGCCTCCGGTGAGCTCAAGGCCCCGGGTGATCACGTCGTGGGTCAACTCGGGATGGCAGTCGGCGAGGGTGGCGGCGATGACACCGACGATGGCGCGAACGCAGTCCTCGATCGCCTCGCGCACCTCCTCGGCGTCGATCAACACGGTCCTCGGCATTCCGGTGCCCAGGTCCCGTCCTCGAATCTCGGCCTGGGGCTCGGTGGCGCGCGGATAGGCCGAGCCGATCTGGATCTTCAGGTGCTCGGCGGCGCGGTCGCCGATCGCCACGGCGTATTCGCGGCGAACGTAGGCTTGGATGGCCGCGTCGAAGTCGAAGCCGCCACGCCGCACCGCCTTGTTGGCGACCACGCCGCCAAGGCTGATCACCGCGACCTGCGACGTCCCGCCGCCAACGTCGACGACCATGCTGCCGATCGGCTCGTGCACCGGCAGGCCGATGCCGAGGGCCGCCGCCATGGACTGCTCGAGAAGCTGGGCGCGAGCGGCACCGGCCTGCTCGGCGGCCTGCACCAACGCCCGGCGCTCCACTCCGGTGAGCGCGCTGGGTACGCACAGCAGCACACGGGGCCGTGAGAAGCGCGACAGTCCGATCCGGCCGAACAGCAGGCGCAACAGTCGAGCGGTGGTCTCGAAGTCGGTGATGACGCCGCTGCGAAGTGGCCGGTCCACCACGATGTGGCTGGGCGCGTTCGTGGTCATCGAGTAGGCCTCGTGGCCCATCGACAGCACGTCGCCGTTGCGGGTGTTCACCGCGACCACGGTCGGCTCGTTCAGCACGATGCCCTGACCGCGGCTCCAGACCAACGTGTTGGCGGTTCCAAGGTCGATCGCGATGTCACGCGCCATGCGTCGCCCTCACGGCGTTGCGGGCCAGTGCGCACCACCGTCCGTCCAGTGCTCCTGCTTCCAGATGGCCACAGTGGCCTTCAGCTCGTCGATTGCCCACCGTGCCGCCGCGAAGGCCTCGGACCGGTGGGGGGCCGACACCGCCACAATCACCGACGGCTCGCCGACGGCGAGGGCACCGGTACGATGTTCCAGCCACACCGCTGCGGCGTCCGGAAAGCGGCGCGCCACCTGTATGGCCAGGGTGTCCATCTGCCACTGCGCGCGCTCGGCATACGCCTCGTAGGTCAGGCCGGTGACGTCGCGGCCCTCGCTGTGGTCGCGAACGGTGCCCGTGAACACGACCGCCGCGCCGGCGGTGCGGTCTGCCACGAAGGCCTGCGCGGACTCCACCGACAAGCGGTCGGCCGTCAGGCGCGCGTGCAAGCGGGCAGGCATCAGGCCCTACCTCTACCATGGACCGTCCGCGAGCGAGGACGGAGCATCGGTATGCCCCCAAAGACCGTAGGCCGCGTCACGCTCGACGACGCCGACCAGCAGCTGCTCAACACCATCCAGACCGCCTTCCCGTTGGTTCCGCGTCCCTTCGAGGCGCTGGGACAGCATCTGAGCCTTTCCGAGGACGAGGTGATGCACCGCTTCGCCCGACTCAAGCAGGAGCGGATCATCCGTCAGGTGTCGGCGATCTTCGACACGCGCAAGCTCGGCTACAAGTCCTCGCTGGTGGCCACGGCCCTGCCCGAGGACCGGGTCGACGACGCCGCCGAGATCATCAACGCCCACCCGGGGGTCAGCCACAACTACCGGCGCAACCATGAGTTCAACCTGTGGTGGACGGTGGCGGTGCCACCCGAGATGGACCTGACCGTGCACGTCAACGCCCTGCACCGGCTGACGGGAGCCCGTTCGACACGGATCCTGCCGACGCTCAAGCTGTACAAGATCGGCGTCGACCTCGACGTGTCCGACCGCCGGGCGATGGCGGCCCAGTCGGTGCTGCCGGCCTATCGCGAGACGCCGCGTACGGCTGCCGATCTCACCGCCGAGGAACGTGGCTACGTCTTGGAGCTGCAAGAGGACCTGGCGGTCGAGCCCACGCCCTTCGCCTCCATGGCTCAGCGGCTGGGCACCTCCCAGGACGTGTTGGTCAAGGCGGCCGAGAGTCTGATCGACGAGGGCCTGATGCGCCGCTTCGCAGCGGTCCTGCACCACCGCCGGGCCGGTTTCGGGGCGAACGCCATGAGCGTGTGGCGGGTGCCCGAGGAGAGAAGCGGCGGCGAGCCTGGCCCAGATGATCGCACCGACGAGTTCGGCTACCAGCTCGCGGGCTACGCCGCGGTCAGCCACTGCTACCGGCGTCCGACCTACCCGGACTGGCCGTACGCGCTGTTCGGCATGATCCACGCCACATCCAAGGAGCGCGTCGAGGAAGCCGTCGCCGACATCCGGGAACGCACCGATCTGGACGACCACCAGCTGCTGTACTCCACCAAGGAGTACAAGAAGGTCCGCGTGCGCTTCTTCGACCCCGCCTACGAGCAGTGGCAGGGTGCCAACGTCGAAGCTGCCGACGCGGTGGCGCCGGCGGGGTAGCTACCCCGCCTCGCTGGCGCGCTCCCCAAGCTCCTGGTCGATCGCGCGGTCCATCGCCCGGTCGAAGTTCTCGCCGAAGTCGCCGAACGCCGGGTCTTGCAGCATGGTGCGCATGGCCTGCGCCAGGACCACGTAGACCAACACCGAAACGACGAAGGCCAGCAGCCCGAGGAACAATCCCGTGCCGGCCGCGCCTCTCCCGCCCGCCCGAGGGTCGCGGCCGCGCGACAGCCCCACCGTTCCGGCCACGATCGCCACGATCGCCAGCACCACGGCAGCGACGTTGACGCCCGGCAGCCACGACAACGCCAGCGCGATCACCCCGCAGACCAGGGACAGGATGGCGGCGATGTTCGGCCGGACCGGATCGGCCCCGTATGCGGCGTACCCTCGCTGGGACACTTCCTCGGGCGGCAGCTGGCGTGTCGAGTCACTCATGATCTGTCCTCGTCGCGTCGTCGGTTGCGCACTGCCAGCATTCCACCTGCGGCGGCGGTGACCAGCACACCCGCCGCGGCCGAGCAGGAGCGACGGCGCACCCGCAGCCGTCCGAGGCTCATCCAGGGGCGATGGTCGGCGACGAACTCGCGCAGGATGTCACGGTTGGAGCGGGTGGCGGCCCAGCCCTGTGCGTGCAACCGCTCGGTGGACACCACCCACGGATGCATCAGATAGTGCAGCGCCCCGGGCGGAGCGGCGATCGCCCCGTGCCGCCACAGCTGCGAGGCCACCGGGAAGGCGACGCTCTCGGGCACCCTCAGCAGCCCTCGGCCCATCACGCGCGCCATGTCGTCGAGCGGCAACCAGCCCTCGGCGGCGACGTTGTAGGCGCCGGGAAGGTCGCGGGTGACCGCCAGGTGCAGCGCGGCGGCGAGGTCGTCGATGTGCAACAGCTGCACCGGCGGAAGGTACCCCCGCACCACCGGCAGCCGCCGCTGCTCCAGATGGCGCGACATCGCCGTGTCCACGCCGGGTCCCAACGTGGTGGCCGGCCGCAGCACCGTCACGACGGCGCTGGCGTGTTCGGCCGCCCAGCGGGTCACCAGCTCTTCAGCCAGCAAGTGGTGAAACGCCCAGCTGAAATTCGGCTTGGCCCGCAACGGCCGGTCTTCACCGAGGGGCACCATGTTTCCGGCGTCGGCGCCGTAGACCACCGCGCTGGACAGGTGCACCAGCCGCGTCACCCCGACCGCGTCCGCTGCCTCGAGCAGGTTGCGCGTCCCCTCCACGTTGATCGCGAACATGGTGTCTTCGCTTCCCAGCGGACCGGCCGACAAGGCCAGGTGCACGATGGCGTCGGCACCCTCCAGGGCCAGCGCCAACCGGGGATCGCGGACATCGGCGACGCGAAAGTCCAGCTTGGCCACCGGCATCTGGGGCTCGACGCGGTCCAGGCCGATGACGTGCTCGATCGTCCGGTCCGCGTCCAGCCGCTTCAGCAGCGCCGCGGCCGCGAAGCCCCCCGCGCCCGTGACCGCCACCGTGGTCATGCCAACCCCTCTCGGCGAGCAGGGGAGGCTACTACCCGCAGCCCTGCGCCTTCGCCTACCGGCTCCCGGTCCCTCGTGCCAGCCCGCCCCGCCCCGCCGCGCCTACGATGGAACCATGTCCTCGAGTAGCGACCCCTTCTCCGGCGGCTTCGACCCCCGCATGTTCGCCAACGTGCCGCTGTTCCGTGAGCTGGCCAAGGTCCTTTCCTGGAGCGGAGGCCCGGTCAACTGGGAGCTGGCGACCGACACTGCCCTGTCGATCGCGGCACCGCCGGACGCGCTGCCGGCCACCGGTGAGCGCGATGTCGGCGAGTTCGCCTCGGCGGTCGACGCCGCCGAGCTGTGGCTGGACCAGGTCAGCGGCCTGCCGGCGGTCGAGGGCCCGGTGCGCCTGCTGTCAGCGGCGGAGTGGACCCGACTGGCCACCTCGTCATCGGGGCTGGGCGCCTACGTCGAGCCGGTGGCCGACGGCATGAGCGCCGCGCTGGGCAAGGCGCTGCCTCCGGAGCTGGCCGCGATGGGCGGGCAGATGGGCCAAGCGATGTCGTCAATGGGCGCCATGCTCTACGGCGTGCAGATCGGCACGGTGGCAGGCCACCTCGCCGGTCAGCTGCTGGGCACCTATGACCTGGGCGTGCCGACCGTGGACCCCCGGATGATCGCCACGGTCGGTGACAACGCCGCGCGGCTGGCCGACGACTACGACTTCGATCCAACCGAGTTTCGTTACTGGCTGGCGCTGCGCGAGGCCATCCACCGGCGGATGTTCGCCGGCGTGCCTTGGCTTCGTCCGCACGTTGCCGACCTCATCGGCCGCTTCGCCACGGAGGCTGATTTCGACCCCAGCGCGATGTTCGAAGGGCTCGGCGGGATGGGGCTGGACCCGACCGACCCCGAGGCGCTGCGGGCTGCCCTGGAGGGGCCGGACGCCTTCCGCATGGAGCCGACCACCGCCCAGCAGGCCATCCTCGGCCGGTTGCAGGCCCTGGTCGCCTTCGTCGAGGGCTACAGCGACCGGATGGTGCGGGCCGCCGCCGACGGCAAGCTCACCGCGCTGCCGCGCATCGAGGAGATCGTCCGCCGGCGGCGCGCGGAGAAGGGCCAAGGGGAGCGCTTCCTCGAGCAGCTGATCGCCCTTGACCTCAAGCCAGCCGATTTCCGTTCGGGTCAGGCGTTCTGCGACGCGGTCCTGGCAGCCAGGGGTCAGGAGGGCCTCGACCGCGCGTGGCAGTCCCCCGACGACCTGCCCGCGGCCGCCGAGCTGGCCGAGCCGAGCCGCTGGCTGCTGCGCATGGCCGCGGCCGAGATCGAGGCCGACCTCGCCACCGACTCCGACGCCGGCCCGCCCGAAGGCGGGAACGGCTCGCGGCAAGACTGAGACAAGGGTCGGTCACGATAGTGTGACCAACCCTGTTGTCTGGCCTACGGGAGGGCAACCAGTGCGCGCGGCGCACTGCCGGGAGCCAGCAGCCGAAAAAAAGTGGCCGCACAGCCGCTGAGGCCCGATCGGCGCAGGTCAGCGGGGTGGCGCGACCCCGGAAGCGCGGAAATGGTCACACCGTCCACAGTCGGCGTCCACAGCCTCCGCCGGTGTTTGCGCTGGCGGCGACGCTGCCGTGCACAGCCTGGGGAAAAGCCTGTGGACAGGGTGGTTGACCGGCCGCGATGGCCTGCTTAGTGTCTCGCCAGCGATCGGCCCTCGGCAGGAACCGGGACCGTCCTCCAAGGGGAAGGGAGGACGGAACCGCGACCCGCCGGGGGCCGTTTGCCTGGTTACAGGCACGGGTCGGCGCCGGCACGGCCGCTGGCGGGATCGACGACGACGCCCCGGCCCCGCGCGTCGGACAGGGTCACGCTCCACGCTGGCGCCACCGTCCAGGTGCTGCCGTCCCAGGCCACCGGGGCGCCGGTGGCGTACAGCGCGGCGGTGACCGGCGCCGCCACCTCGCAACCGTCCAGCGCCTCGGCCGCTGCCGACACCAGCTCGGCCGGCGCCTGCACGTCCTCGGGCAGGTGAGGCACGGCGCTCAGGCCGTCGGCGCTGATCGGTTGCGCCCGCAGCGTACTCAGGGTGGGCTGCTGCTGGGACAGCCCGTCGCCGTCGACCCGCAGGGCCAGGAAGCGGTCAGCCTCCGCGGCCAGGTACAGCATCCGCGCGCGCGTCCAGCCCCCCCGCGGGTCCAGCGCGAAGTCGATCTCGGCGAGCCGAGGCCGATCCTGCCACTGCTGGGCGACGGTCTCGGCCTCGGCCAGCAGGTCGGGCAGGGTGCGGGCGCCGGCGTCGTCGGGAGCGCCCAACGGCTCGCTGGCCGCCGCCTCGTCAGCCTCAGTGGGCGCCGCGCCCGGTCCACCCGCCGGCTGGCAGCCGGCCATCAGCAGGGCCATCCCCATGATCGCCACGGCCCCCCGTCTCATCGGGCGCAGTCTAGGGACGGGTGGGCTGGGCCTGCGCTCAAGTAGCCGAAGGCGGTAGCGCTTGGGATCTGCTCGCCGCCGCTGGCCGCACGTCGGCGGTGTCGCCGGCCCGACCGCCGACGCCCGGCAGGAGCAGGCACACCCGCGCACCGGTATCGAGCTGCTCGATGTGCAACCTGCCGCCCTCGGCCTCGATCAGTGACCTGGCCAGCGGCAGACCCCGTCCGTGGTGGCCGCCATGACGGTCGGCCGGTCGAGGCACGGCGCGCTCGGTGAAGCCCGACCCTTCGTCGGCCACGCAGAGACGGACGCCGGGACCGGGCACATGGCGGATCGATACCGTGATCGTCCCGCTGCCGTGCGCCAGGGCGTTGTCCAGCAGCACCTGCAGGCACTGTCCCAGCGCCGCCGCTCGCGCCCGAACCGCCGCCACCGGACCGGCGTCGAGCAGGACCTCGCGGCCCTCGGCGCGGGCTAGCGCTCGCCAGGCGTCCAACCGGGAGGCGGTGAGCCTCGCCACGTCGACGGCCTCTTCCGAGGGTGGCTGGGCCAAGGTCAGCAGCTCGGCGATGGTGGCTTCCAGGCGATCGGCCTCGGCGGTGGCGGCCGCGACCAGCTCGGGCTCGGCACCGCTCATCGCCAGCGCCTCCAGATCCAGGCGCAGCGCCGTCAACGGGGTTCGCAGCTGGTGGGAGGCGTCCGCCGAGAAGGAGTGGCTGCGTTCCAGCATCGTCGACAGCCGACCGGCGGTGCTGTCCAGCGCTGCGGCGACGTCGTCGGGCTCTGGCAGGCCGCTGCGCGGGGCTCGGGCGGAAAAGTCGCCATCGCCGAGCCTGCGAGCGGAGGCGGCCAGATCCTCCAGCGGCGCCGCCAGGCGCCGACCCTGGTACAGCGCCAGCATCACACCCGCCAGCAACGCCGACAGGCCCAGACCGGCGATCGACAGCCAGGAACGGCGGATGGCGGCGGCCAGCTCGACGTCGGAGTCGGCGACCCGCAGCAGCAGGGACGAGCCACTGAGCTGGATGGGGACCGACGCCGCGATCGAGCCGGAACCGTGGTGGTAGGCGGCCTCGCCCTGCTGGCGTGCCCGCTCCACGTCGGGGCTGATCGCCATCGTTCCGGCGGGGACCGGATCGTCACCGGTGTCGGCGACCACCCGGCCAGAAAGGTCCAGCAGGGTGAAGCGCTCGCCGCTGCGCTCAGCCAGGAACTCCAGGATGGCCGCCGCACGCTGCAGCGACGAGGCTTCGGAGTCCAGGAAGATGCGCGCCTGTTCCACCTCGCCCTCGAGGCGGTCGAAGGTGCTGCGTTCCAGCGACGAGCGCACGGCCACCGCCAACGGCAGGCCCAGCAGCACCAGGGCGACGCCCACGGCGACGAGGCTGGACCACAGCAGGCGCTTGCGCACTACGCGGAGCCGGGCTCGAAGCGGAAACCGACACCGCGCACCGTCGTCAGGTAGCGGGGCCGGCTGGCGTCGTCGCCCAGCTTGCGACGCAGCCAGGAGACGTGCATGTCCAGGGTCTTGGTGGAGCCGAACCAGTTGGTGTCCCAGACGTCTTCCATCAGCCGCTCGCGGGTGACGACGCTGCCGGCGTGTTCGATCAGCAAGGTCAGCAGTTCGAACTCCTTGGGCGCGAGCTCCAGTTCGGTGTCCCCCACCCATGCCCTGCGCGCGTTCAGGTCGACGCGCACGTCCTGGGCGGTCAGCGTGCGGTGGCTCCCAGGGCCGGAATCTGGGCCGGCGGCCCGGCGCAGCAGCGCCCGCAGCCGGGCCAGCAGCTCGGCCAGCCGGAAGGGCTTGGTGACGTAGTCGTCGGCGCCAGCGTCCAGTCCTACCACGACATCGGTCTCGGAGGTGCGGGCGGTCAGCATGAGAACGGGTGTGCCGGGCGAGAGGACGCGCAGGCGGCGGCACACTTCGACGCCGTCGACGTCGGGCAGCCCGAGGTCGAGCACCACCGCCGCGACACCCTGCTCGGCTGCCGCCAGAGCGGCGGCGCCCGTGGCGACCCGCACGACCGGATACCCGTCACCGCGCAAGGCGGCCGACAGCGGTGTGGCGATGCCGTCGTCGTCCTCGACGAGCAGCACCGGTAGATCGCCGGGGTGTTCGCTCATCGGCAAGCTCCGATCTCTGCGCGCTTCTTGCCGCGCGGATGTCAGGATCTGGTCCGTCCCCGCTTTTACTCCAAGTTTGCCCTGCGTGTGGTGGCCCTTGACGCGCGCTGCCTACTGTGGCCGCAACGCCGACACGCAATGCAGGAGGCAGGCATGAACCGCAGCGACTACCGGGCGCCGCAACGACCGGCCGACGACGAGGCAACGTTCGAGCCGGTGCACCAGGGCCCTGACGCTGCGCGCGGCGGGAGCTTCCCGCCGTACGCAGCCCCACTTTCCCAGCGCAAGGCCGGTGGCGGCTGGCGCACGGTCGTCGTGGCGGCTCTGGTCGCGGCGATCGTCTCGGCTGCGGTCACCGCTGGTCTGGTCGGCTGGCTGAGCGGGCTCGAGGGCAACCAAGCGGCAGCAGCCGAGCAGGCTCAGGACGCGACCGGGGAGCAGGCCGCACCGGCCCCCGTGGCTGACATCATCTCGGCGCAGGGCACCGACGTGGTGGCCGTATCCGAAGCGGTATCGCCGTCGGTGGTCAACATCGACGTCGCCAACGCCCAGGGTCAGGGCAGCGGCTCCGGGGTGATCATCCGTGCCGACGGGCACATCCTGACCAACAACCACGTCGTGGACGGTGCGGCCCAGGTCGAAGTCACCCTGCCCAACGGCGCCCAGCTGGAGGCCGAGGTGGTTGGCACCGACCCGTCCAGCGACTTGGCGGTTCTCAAGGTCGACAGCGACGCCGACCTGCCGGTGCCGGCATTCGCCGAGCGGGCGCCGCGCACCGGTGAAGCCGCCATCGCCGTCGGTTCACCGTTCGGCCTCGAGGGGACGGTGACCGCCGGCGTTGTCAGCGCGCTGAACCGCAGCCTTCCGGGCCAGCAGGCTCCACTTGTCGACATGATCCAAACCGACGCCGCCATCAACCCGGGGAACTCCGGCGGCGCGCTGGCCAACGGCGACGGCGAGATCATCGGCATCAACACCGCGATCCTGTCGCCCACCGGCTCCAACGACGGCATCGGCTTCGCGATCCCGATCGTGACCGCGCTGCCGGTCGCCGAGCAGCTCATCGAACAGGGCTTCGTCGAGCACGCCCAGCTCGGCGTCCAGGGTCAAGACGTCGACCCCGCCGTCGCCGACCTGTACGGCCTGGCGGCCGACGAGGGCGCGCTGATCGTCGAAGTCGTCCCCGGCTCCGCTGCCGACGACGCCGGCATGCAACGCGGCGACATCGTGACCGCTCTCGACGGTGAGGCCGTGGACTCCATGGC
>JALZLF010000117.1 GCA_030858865.1 Actinomycetota bacterium
ATCCTGCTCGGCGCGATGGGCGCCGGCGCGCTGGTCGGCGCGTTCACCCGGCCGGCCGCGGCGGCGCGCCTGCGGCGCTGGATGGTGCCGGGTTCCATCTGCGCGTTCGGCGTCGCCGGCGTGGCGCTGGGTGTGTTCCACACCTTGCCTTCGGCCGTCGCGGCGATGCTGATCGCGGGCCTGCTGTGGGTGTGGATCCTGTCGACGTTGAACGCCACGACGCAGCTGCTGTCCCCGCAGTGGGTGCGCGGCAGGATCATGAGCCTGTACACCCTGGCGTTCCTGGGGTTCCTGCCGCTTGGCTCGGTCCTCGCGGGGGTGGTGGCCGACGCTACCGGCCCTGCGGTCGCGATGGTGGCGTTGTCGTTCCTCACGATCCTGCTGGGCGCGGCGGTCTCCCGCTTCCCGCTGCCGGCCTTGGACCAGGTGGTCACGCCAACCCTTCCGCAGGACTACCACCGGCCGCCCCACGTCACCGGAGTCGAGGGCGGCCCCGTCATGATCTTGACCACCTGGGTCATCCACGACCGTGCGTTGGCCGAGTTCCTGGCGGCGATGGACGACCTGCGACGCGTGCGGCTGCGCACCGGGGCCTACCGCTGGCGGCTGTACCGCAACGCCGGCGAGCCGCACCGGATGACCGAGGTGTTCCTGCTGCACTCCTGGGAAGCTCACCTGCGCCAGCACGAGCGGATGGACATCCCTGGCGCCAACATCGTCGCGCACGCCCGCAGCTTCGACCTGGAAGGTGGCCCGGTCACCCGGCACCTGGCGGCCATCGACGTGACCCGTGAGCGGCCGGATTGGGACGCGCTGGTCGCCATCCACGACGAGATGCACCGCGACGACGGGTCGCTGCCACTGACCAACGCCGAGGACGCCGCCCGAACCCATTGACCATCAGCAGTTTCCCGCCTCGGCGAAGGCTAGCCCCCGGGGCCGTCGAGGTACGCCAGGGCGCCGGCCGTCAGCGCCTCCAGGCCGCGTCGCAGCGAGGCGGTGCGGTCGGGCGCGAAGTGCGGCGTGTGCGGTCCCGGGAACTCCGCCAGCTTGTCCAACAGCTGCGTGCCCGCCGCCGCGTCCCAACGGTCGGCGGCGACCGTGCCCACGAACCAGAAGTCGGTGGGGATCGCCGGCTCGTCGTAGCGGCCGGGACCGGGCATCCCGTACAGCGCGAAATCCTCGCTGCCCATGATCACCTCGGGGTAGGTGACCACGTCGTCGCCGAACAGCGCCTCGTGGACCGCACGTACCCGCGCCGTCGTCGCCGGGTCGTTGACGGTCGCGTAGGTCTGCTCGCACACGGTGACCTGTGGTTCTTTGGGCGCCCGAGCCGCCGCGCACACCCCCTTGACGATGCGCTCGATGGCGGCCTGGATCTGATCCATCACCGGCTCGCTGAGCCCGCGGGTGGTGACCTGCAACGTCACCTCCGGCGGCACGATGTTGTAGCGGGTGCCACCGTGGATCGACCCCACGGTCACCACGGCCGGCTGGTTGGGGCTGATCTCGCGCGAGACGACCGACTGCAGCGCCACGACCGCCTGCGCGGCCATCAGCACCGGGTCGATCGTGACGTGCGGCGAGGAGCCGTGGCCGCCCTTGCCGAAGATGCGGATCTCCAGGTTGCGCGACGCGGCCAGGAAGGCGGCGGGGCGGTGCAACACCATCTGTGCGCGGGCGTGCATCGCGTGCTGGCCGAGCACGACGTCGGGGCGTGGGAAGCGATCGAACAGCCCGTCGGCGAGCATCGCGGCGGCGCCGCTGATGGTCTCCTCGGCCGGCTGGGCCAGGATGAACACGGTGCCTTGCCACGCGTCGCGATGGTTGGCCAGCAGCTCGGCGGTGCCCACCAGGCACGACGTGTGCAGGTCATGGCCGCAGGCGTGCATGACCCCGACGGTCGAGCCGTCCTCTCGAGTGACGCTCACCGAGCTGGCATACGGCAGGCCGGTGTCCTCGCGGATCGGCAGCGCGTCCATGTCGCCACGCAGGGCCACAACCGGCCCGTCGCCGTTGCGCAGGATGCCAACGACCCCGTGGCCGCCGACGCCCGTGGCCACCTGGAACCCGGCGCCGTTCAATCGCGCGGCGACCTTCGCCGACGTTGCTTCCTCGGACTGTGACAGCTCAGGATGCTCGTGCAGGTCGCGGTACAACGTATCCACGGCGCCAAGGACCGTGTCGACCTCGGCGATCAGCCGCCGGGCTCGAGTGATGGCGTCGCTTCCAGGGATGTTGTTGTCCACAGCTGTCACGGAGGTCCACCTTCGGTCGGGGTCGCGCGGGCGGTTCAAGGCTACGCCGCGCCTCGCGCGGAGACAGCGCCGAACCGCGGCCGTTCGCGCCATCATGGTGGCAATGACGACGCCGATTGCGATCTGGAAGGCGCGGCTGCGCAAGCTGACCAGCTTCCGGCTGCTGTTCGCCTGCGCGGTCGGCGCTGCCTTCGGCGCGTGGGCGCTGTCGCTGTTCGTGGGTCCGCTGGCCAAGCTGCTGTTCCTGCCGCTGCTGCTGGTCGGCATCGCGCTGGGGGTTGGAAACGACGATGTGGTGTTGCACTGCCCGCACTGCGGCACCCGCACCGCGCCCCTGGCCAGGACTTGCGCCGCCTGCTCCCGGCAGCTGCGCCCGTAGCTGGCTCGACCCTGCTCGCGGCGGCCGCCGACGCCTGAGCACATGTCGCAATACCTAGGTATCATCGCGCCATGGATGACGAAGGCCTGCGGATCGGCCAGGCAGCGGCCCTGCTGGGCGTGAGTGTCGACACGCTGCGGCGCTGGGAGGACGAGCACCGCCTCCGGCTCACCCGCAGCGGCGGCGGGCAGCGGCTGGTGCCGCTGGTCGAGGTACAGCGGCTGCTGGCTGAACGTCGGGCGCCACAGCCGACGATCGCTGCCTCGTCGGCGCGCAACAACCTCGCCGCCGTGGTGGTCAACGTGGTGCGTGGAACCGCGGCGGCGACGGTGGAGATGCAAGCCGGTCCCTACCGGCTGATGGCGCTGACCACCGCCGAAAGCGTCGAGGAGCTGGGCCTTGCGCCCGGCACGTCGGTGGTCGCCTCGGTCAAGGCGACCAACGTCACCATCGGACTGCCCAAGTGATGATCACCCGGACCGGCCTGCTCGGGATGCTGCCGGCACTGCTGCTGGCCGTCACTGGGTGCCGGAGCGAACCCGCTGCCAGAGGCCCGGGGAACGCGGAACGCGCCACGGAGGTCACCGTGTTCGCCGCGTCCTCCCTGACCGACGCCTTCGCCGAGCTCGCCGAGGACTACCGACGGACCGAGCCGGGCGTCTCCCGGGTGACGTTCAACTTCGCCGGCAGCCAGCAGCTGGCCGGCCAAATCCTGCAAGGTGCGCCCGCCGACGTGCTCGCCTCGGCGAGCCCCGCCTCGATGGATCTGGTGATCGAGGCCGGCGTAGCCTCGGCGCAACCGGCGACCTTCGCCGGCAACGCCCTGACCATTGCCGTGGAGTCCGGCAACCCTCAGTCGATCGGCGAACTCGCCGACCTGGCAGACCCTCGGCTCAAGGTCGTCCTGGCCGCTGCGCAGGTGCCGGCCGGCCAGTACGCGGCCGAGGCGCTGGCCGGCGCCGGCGTGACGGTGCATCCGGTGTCGCTGGAGAACGACGTGCGCGCGGTGGTGTCCAAAGTGGCACTGGGGGAGGCCGACGCCGGCGTGGTCTACGCCACCGACGTGGCCGCGGCCGAGCCGGACGTTGAGGGCGTCATGATTCCCGAGGGCGCCAACGTGATCGCCAGCTATCCGATCGTGACGCTGGCGGACGCGCCCAACCCCTCTGGTGCCGCCGCCTTCGTCAACTTCGTACGCAGCCGCCGAGGGCAGCGCATCCTCGTCGGGCACGGCTTCCGTCGGCCATGAGCCGGCGGATGGACCTTTCGTCGCTGGTGTTGGGGTCGCTGGCCGCGCTCGCCGTGGCGCTGCTGGTGCTGCCGCTCGTTGGGCTGCTGCTGCGCGCGCCGTGGGCCTCGGCGACCGAGCTGTTGCAGACCCCGCAGGTGCGCGCGGCGTTGCGCCTGTCGCTGGTCACCTCGGTATCGGCGCTGGCCGTTTGCACCCTGCTGGGTGTGCCACTGGCTTGGCTGCTGGCGCGGGTCGACTTCGCCGGCAAGGCGCTGCTGCGGGCGCTGTGCGTCCTGCCGATGGTGCTGCCGCCGGTGGTTGGTGGCGTCGCGCTGCTGTTGGCGTTCGGTCGCCGTGGCGTCGTGGGCGCACCGCTGAACGCGTTGACCGGCCTCTCGCTGCCGTTCAGCACCGCCGGGGTGGTGCTGGCCGAGGCCTTCGTGGCGATGCCGTTCCTGGTGGTCGTCGTCGAGGCCGGTCTGCGCGGCATGGACCGCCGTTTCGAGCAGGCGGCGGCAACCCTCGGCGCCGGCCGCTGGCTGATCTTCCGGCGCGTCACCCTGCCGCTGCTGGCACCGTCTTTGGCCGCGGGGATGGCGCTGTCGTGGGCGCGGGCCTTCGGCGAGTTCGGCGCCACGATCACCTTCGCGGGCAACCTGCAAGGCCGGACCCAGACCATGCCGCTGGCGGTCTACCTGGCGCTGGAGGGTGACCTGGAGGTGGCGATCCTGCTCAGCCTGGTGCTGCTCGTGGTGTCGGTGGGCGTCCTGGCCGCGTTGCGCCAGCGGTTCCTCGGGGTCGCATGACGCTGCGGGCCCGCGTGCGGCGCAGGCTCGGCGACCTCGCCCTCGACGTCCAGCTGGAGGTGTCCTCGGGCGAGGTCGTCGCGCTGCTGGGGCCCAACGGTGCCGGCAAGACGACGCTGCTGGGGGCGCTGGCCGGCTTGATCGCCCTTGACGCCGGCCGTGTCGAGCTGGGCGGGCGCGTCCTGGAAGACCCGGAGACGCGGATCCGCCTGCCGCCCGAGCAGCGGTCGGTGGGGATGCTGTTCCAGGATCATCTGCTGTTCCCGCACCTGTCCGCGCTGGACAACGTCGCCTTCGGCCTGCGCGCGCAGGGAGCGACTCGCGCCGACGCGAGCAGGCAGGCGGCGGCGTGGCTGTCCCGGCTCGGCCTGGCGT
>JALZLF010000118.1 GCA_030858865.1 Actinomycetota bacterium
CGGCGACACCTTCGACATCGTGATCCTGGGCGGCGGCAGCGGCGGGTACGCCTGCGCGTTCCGGGCCGCCGAGCTCGGCATGAGCGTGGCCCTGGTCGAGAAGGCGAAGCTGGGCGGAACCTGCCTGCACTGGGGCTGCATCCCCACCAAGGCGCTTCTGCAGGCCGCCGAAGTCGCCGAGCACGCGCAGACGGCCTCCGAGTACGGCGTCAACGCGAGCTTCGACGGCGTCGACATGGAGCGGGTGCTGTCGTACAAGAAGAAGATCGTCGACGCCAACTGGAAGGGCCTGCAGGCCACGATGAAGGCGCGCGGCATCGACACCATCCAGGGAACGGGCCGGCTCAAGGACGCTCATACCCTGGTGGTGAACACCGACGAGGGTGAGCGCACGCTGTCGGCCTCCAAGGCGATGGTGCTGGCCACCGGCTCCCGGCCTCGGTCGCTGCCCGTCGAGGGAGCCGAGATCGACGGCGAGAAGGTCATCACCTCCGATCACGCGCTGTACCTGGGCAAGGTGCCGCAGCGCCCGATCGTGCTGGGCGCCAGCGCCGTGGGCGTGGAGTTCGCCTCGATCTGGAAGGCCTACGGCGCCGAGCAGGTCACCCTCGTTGAGGCACTGGACGCCGTGGTGCCCCGCGAGGACGTCGACACGCAGAAGGCCCTGGCCAAGGACCTGAAGCGGTCGAAGATGCAGGTCCTGACCGGCGCCAAGGTCACCCGCGTTGAAAAGGGCGACGACGGGGTGCGCGTCACGCTGGAGGACGGCAAGCAGCTTGAGGGTGACGTCCTGCTGGTGGCCGTCGGCCGTGGCCCGGTCAGCGAAGACATGGGCTTCGAGGACGCGGGCGTGACGATCGACCGAGGGTTCATCACCGTCGACGAGTACTGCCGCACCGGACCCGAAGGCGTGTACGCCCTCGGCGACGTCATTCCGACCCTTGGCCTGGCGCACGCCGCGTTCCAGGAGGGCTTCCTGGTCGCCGAGCAGGTGGCCGACCAGCCGGTCCGCCCCATCGACTACGCCGGCATCCCGCGCGTCTACTACTGCCATCCCGAGATCGCCAGCGTCGGCTACACCGAGCAGGAGCTTCGCGACAAGGGCCTCGACTACGACAAGCAGCTGTACCCGTTCAGCCACAACGGCCGGGCGATGATGATGAAGGCGAGCGGTCACGTGAAGGTGCTGGCCGGCAAGGCCAGTGATGGCAAGGAGGGCAAGGTTCTCGGCATCCACATCATCGGCCCACGCGCCACCGACCTCATCGCCGAGGGCCAGCTGATCTACAACTGGGAGGCCTTGCCCACAGACGTGGCCCAGTTCATCCACCCCCACCCGACGCTGACCGAGGCCATCGGCGAAGCGCACATGGCCCTCGCCGGCAAAAGTCTGCACGGCTGACCCGGCGTTTCCACCCCCGACCGCAGGGAACAGGAGCCGCCAGGGATGGCCGACCGGACCAGGAACCGCCGCAACCCCTCACCGCAGGACAGCGACACCGGACAGCGCCGCCGCCGCTCCGGTGCCGCGCAACCACAACCTCGCCGACGGCGGAGCCGCGAGTCAGGCGACACACCCTCCTCAGACCAGCCCCAAGCGACGAACCCAACGGCAGCCGAGCCGAACAGGAGCACGCCCGTGGCAACCGAAGTCACCCTTCCCCAGCTCGGTGAGAGCGTCACCGAAGGCACGATCACGGCCTGGCTCGCCGAGGTCGGCGACAACGTCGAGGCCGACCAGCCGCTGTTCGAGCTCAGCTCCGACAAGATCGACACCGAGGTGCCTGCCCCGACCTCGGGCGTCCTGACCGAGATCAAGGTGCAGGTCGACGAGACCGTCGACGTCGGCACGGTCGTGGCGTTGATCGGCGAGCAGGACGAAGCCGGCGGCGACAGCGGCGACGGCAAGGCACCACCAGCCGACGCCGAGCAGGCCGAGGGGGCCGAGCCCTCGGGGACCGACAGCGGCGAGGACGCCGCCGAGGGCGAGTCCGCCGCGTCGTCGCAGGAGCGCGAGGCCGTCGCCGCCGAGGAGCCCGACGACTCCACGGGTGACGAGCCGCAGGACGGAACCTCTGCGGGCACCGGCACCTACGAGGGCACCGAAGACCGGCCCGAGTCGGCTGGCGGTCCGGAACTGGACCAGCCGCAGGACGGGGGCAACGGTTCTCAGGCCCTGTCGTCGCCACTGGTGCGCCGCCTGGCCGCGGAGCACGACGTGAATCTGTCCGCTATCAGCGGGAGTGGTGAAGGCGGCCGCGTCACCCGCGAAGACGTCGAGGCGGCGATCGGCGGCGGCGGCGGGGATCAGCAGCAGGTGACGCCGTCTGAGCAGCAGGCCCCGGCCGCCGAGCAGCAGACCCCGCAACGGCGGCCTGATGCCACGCCGAAGGTCTCGCCGCAGCCGCAGCGCAAGCCAACGCCGCAGACCGGCGACCGCACCCGCGTCGAGGATCTGTCGCGCATCCGGCAGCGGATCGCCGTCAAGATGATGGAGTCGTTGGAGTCCTCGGCGCAGCTGACGACCGTTCAGGAGGTCGACGTCACCGGCGTCATGAACCTGCGGTCGCAGATCAAGGACGAGTTCAAGTCCCGCGAGAGCGTGTCGCTGTCGCCGTTCGTGTTCCTGTGCCGAGCCGCGGTCCTGGCGATCCGCAACCATCCGAAGGTCAACGCCTACGCCGACTGGAACGCCGGCAAGGTCACCTTCCACGAGTACGTCAACCTCGGCATCGCCGTGGACACCGACAAGGGCTTGCTGGTTCCCAATGTCAAGGGGGCTGACGATCTGTCGCTGGCCGGACTGGCGCGTGCCATCAACGAGGTCGCCGGCAAGGCGCGCGGCAAGGGCAAGCTGGAGATGCAGGACATCGAGGGCGGCACGTTCACGATCACCAACACGGGCAGCGTCGGGGTGCTGATCGACACCCCGATCCTGAACTACCCCGAGGTGGCGATCCTGGGAACCGGTGCCGTGCGCAAACGTGCCGCGGTGATCTCTGGCGAGACCGGCGACGCCATCGCGATTCGCGACATGGCCTACCTGTCGCTGACCTACGACCACCGACTCATCGACGGCGCCGACGCTGCCCGCTTCGTGACCGAGGTCGCCCAGGTCGTCGAGACCCACGACTGGGCGCAGGAGATCGGCTACGGCGCCTCGCCGTAACGGTCGGCGCATGCCCGTCATCTGGATGATTGCGTAGAGCACGCGAATGCTCGCTATCCAAGATTGCAGCGCACGCTAATGCTTGTTATCTGGTCAGGCGAGGTCGTGTACGAGGAGGCGCTGCGCTGGCAGCGTCTGCTGTCGGCCGCGCGCGCCGACGATGCCATCGACGACGTCGTGCTGACCTTGACCCATGACCCGGTCTACACCGCGGGGCGGCATGCCGATCTGGCGCGCAACGTGGTCGCCGACACTGGGATTCGCCTCGTCGAGGTCCAGCGCGGCGGTGACGTCACCTACCACGGACCGGGACAGCTGGTGGCCTATCCCATCCGCAAGCTTCGCGACTCCAAGGCCGTCCGCTCCCACGTCGACGCGCTCGTGGGCGCCTGCGCTGCCGTCGCCGCCTCGTACGGCCTACCGGCGCGCGCTGACCGCGACCGGCCTGGCGTGTGGGTCGGCAACGACAAGCTCGCGGCGGTGGGCGTGCGCGTGCACCGCCGCGTCACCAGCCACGGCTTGGCCTTCAACGTCGATCCGGACCTGGACGAGTTCCGCGCCGGCATCATTCCCTGCGGCATCCCCGACGCCGGTGTGTGCTCGCTGCGGTCACTCGGCATCGACACGACGCTGACCGAGGTACGACGGCGCCTGACCGCCTGCCTCGGTGACGCCCTTGGCGCGACCCTGCACCCCGGCACGCCGGCAGACCTCGGCCTGACGGTCGGCACGCGCGTCTAGCTCGGGGCTGACGCAACAGTCGTCGATCTATGGGCTACGCTGCGCCAAACGGCGGCGGGCGTCGTTGGGGATGACGCGTGGTGCAACGTGACTGATCCAGCGCAGTACAGCGGCGTCGGCGACGACAGCGCGGCGTCGCCCATGACGACGGGCTTCAACCCCGCGGAACGAGCGCTGGCGGGCTTTTGGATCCGCTTCGGTGCGCGCTTCCTCGACGGGGTGCTGCTGGCGCTGGTGGGCGTTGTCCTGCGGGCGATCTTCGGAGACGCCGGCAGCGGCTTGGCCAACCTCGTCGCGGCCGCCTACTTCACCTACTTCCACGCCCAGCCGGCGGGCCAAAGCCTCGGGGACCGCGTGCTGGGCATCCGGATCGTGGATGCCGAGACAGGCGGCCAGATCGATTACATCCGGGCCTTCATTCGGTGGCTCGTGAGCCTCGTGTCCGGCTTCGTGCTGCTCATCGGCTACTTGTGGATGCTGTTCAACGACCGCAAGCAGACCTGGCATGACATCGCCGCGCGGACCCTTGTGGTGCGTGCCCGCGATTACCCGCCGCCGGCAGCGTGAGCCGCTGCTCGGGCAGCACACCCCACTAGACTGGCCGCCCCGCCGATCACAGCCTGACAGGGGCAGCCTCGTGACCTCGATCATTCCGGACGGCGCCACGCGCCTGACGGTCGTTGGCGCACCCACCGTGGCCCAGCGCAAGCCGTCGTGGCTCAAGCAGGCGGCGCCGCTGGCCGGCCCCAACTACCGCGACATCAAAGACACGATGCGCGGCCTGTCGCTGCACACAGTCTGCGAGGAAGCCGGCTGCCCCAACATCTCCGAGTGCTGGGAGGACCGGGAGGCCACCTTCCTCATCGGCGGCGAGGACTGCACGCGCCGCTGCGGCTTCTGCCAGATCGCAACGGGAAGGCCCAAGCGCTACGACCGCGAGGAACCTCGCCGCGTCGCCGAAGCCGTGGCCGAGATGGGACTGCACTTCGCGGTCGTGACCGGCGTGGCCCGTGACGACCTGCCCGACAAGGCTGCCTGGCTGTACGCCGAGACCTGCCGGCAGATCCATGCGCGGCTCCCCCACTGCGGCGTCGAGCTGCTCATCGACGACTTCCACGGCGACGCCGACCTGTTGCGGATGGTGATCGACGCAAAGCCTGAGGTGCTGGCCCACAACTTGGAGACCGTGCGCCGGCTGTTCCGCCACGTGCGGCCCGCCTTCGACTACCACGGCAGCCTGCGGCTGCTCGACCGCGCTCGGCACTGGTCGGACGCCGCCACCAAGTCCAACTTGATGCTGGGACTGGGCGAGACCGAGGACGAGGTGCGCGAGACCATGCGCGACCTGCGCGGCGTTGGCTGTCAGATCCTGACCATCGGGCAGTATCTGCAGCCGACGCACAAGCACCTGGCGCTGCAACGCTTCGTCGAGCCGGCCGAGTTCCTGCGCTACGCCAGCTACGGGCGCAAGCTCGGCTTCGACCACGTCGAGTCGGGCCCGCTGGTGCGATCGTCCTACCGCGCGGGCCGCCAGGCGCAGAACGCCGGGGCCTGGGCCCGTCCGATCCCCACTTCCGCCTGAGTCTTGCCTATGCGCACTCAGCTCTTGCCGGCCCAACTCTTCGCGCAGGTCAGCGACCTTCAGCTAGCACGGATCTGCGGCAGCGGCGACGAGGGCGGGGCGATCAACCCGATCTGCGCCGCCGTGCTGCGGGCCACCAACAACCGGATCGCGGCGTCGCTGGCCGGCGACGCGGTCCCGGCGTTGCTGAAGATCGTCGCCATCCTGATCGTCGCCTGGTTGCTCAACCGGGTGCTGAAGCGGGCGATCAAGCGCTTCACGCGGCGACTGGCCTCCGGCGGCGTCCAGCGCCTCGGCAGGCTCCAGCAGCGCGCCCCGCTGGCGGACACGTCGCCCATGGACCTGTCGCGCGCCGCCATGCGCACCGAGACGGTCGGCGGGGTCCTCAACAGCGTGTCGACGTTCTTCGTGTGGGCCGTCGCCGCGTTTCTGGTCGTCGGCGCACTCGGTTTCCAGCTCGGCCCGCTGCTCGCCGGCGCTGGGATCGCCGGAGTTGCCCTCGGCTTCGGCGCGCAGCGGATGGTCCAGGACTTTCTCGCCGGCACCTTCATCATCTTGGAGGACCAGTACGGCATCGGTGACATCGTCGACCTGCGCGACTCGGTCGGCAGCCCTGGCGCGGCCGGCAGCGTCGAAGCCATCTCGCTGCGGATCACGCGCATCCGCGACGTCGAGGGCACGGTGTGGCACGTGCCCAACGGTGAGATCCGCACCGCCGGGAACAAATCCCAGCAGTGGGCCCGCTCGCTGCTGGACATCGGCGTGGCCTACGACACCAATGTCGATCACGCGACCGGGGTGCTCAAGCAGGTGGCGGACCGGCTGTGGGAGGACGACGAGTTCGGCCCCTTCATCATCGAAGAGCCTGAGATCTGGGGCCTTGAGCGCTTCGACGCCGACCAGGTGACCCTGCGCATGGTGCTGAAGGTCCAGCCGGCCAAGCAGTGGGCCGTCAACCGCGAGCTGCGGCGGCGGATCAAGGACGCCTTCGACGCCGAGGGGATCGAGATCCCCTTCCCGCAACGGACCGTGTGGATGCGCAACGACTCCGAGCGCAAGGCGCCCGACGTAACACCGACGAAACCCGAGGGCAACCGCGCGGACATCCCCGCGCCCTAGGTTGCCTGCGTGCCCGACCGGGGCACGACAACGCTGCGGAAAGGACCCGTTTTGGCCAGCCCAGACGACGTGCTGTCGACGATCTCGAACGAACAGATCGCCTTCGTCGATCTACGCTTCTGCGACCTGCCGGGGTTGATGCAGCACTTCACCGTGCCGTCGCACGCGCTGTCGGCTGAGGTGTTCACCGACGGCCTCGGCTTCGACGGCTCGTCGATCCGCGGGTTCCAGGAGATTCAGGAATCCGACATGATCCTGGTGCCCGACCCGGAGACGGCGGTCGTCGACACCTTCCGGGCGCATCCGACGATCAACCTCAACTGCTTCGTCCGCGACCCTGTCACCGGCGAGTCGTATAGCCGCGACCCCCGCTACATCGCCCAGAAAGCGGAGCAGTACCTGCGCGGGACGGGAATCGCCGACACTGCCTACTTCGGCCCCGAAGCCGAGTTCTTCATCCTCGACGACGTGCGCTTCGACACCACGGCTCGCTCTTCGTACTACTACGTGGACTCCGTGGAGGGGCAGTGGAACTCGGGCAAGGACGAGGGGCCCAACCTCGGGTACAAGCCGCGGCACAAGGAGGGCTACTTCCCCGTCCCGCCCACCGACCACTACCAGGACCTCCGGTCGGAGATGACGCTGGAGCTGGAACGCGCAGGGATCGAGATCGAGGTGCAGCACCACGAGGTCGGCACCGCCGGCCAGGCGGAGATCGACATGCGTTTCGACACCCTGCTGCGCACCGCCGACAAGCTGATGCTGTTCAAGTACGTCATCAAGAACACGGCGCTGCGCCACCGCAAGACGGCGACGTTCATGCCCAAGCCGATCTTCGGTGACAACGGGTCGGGTATGCACACCCACATGTCGCTGTGGAACGGCGACGAGCCGTTGTTCTTCGACGAGCAGGGCTACGCGCAGCTGTCAGACACCGCGCGCTGGTACATCGGCGGGCTGCTGGCCCACGCGCCGGCGCTGCTGGCCTTCACCAACCCGACGACCAACTCCTACCGCCGGCTGGTGCCGGGCTACGAGGCGCCGGTCAACCTGGTCTACAGCCAGCGCAACCGCTCCGCGGCCTGTCGCATCCCGCTGGTCAGCAAGTCGCCGGCGGCCAAGCGCGTCGAGTTCCGGGTCCCCGACCCGTCGTGCAACCCGTACCTGGCGTTCTCGGCGATGCTCATGGCCGGCCTGGACGGTGTCCGCAACAAGATCGAGCCACCCGACCCCGTGGACAAGGACATCTACGAGCTGCCTCCCGCCGAGCTGCTGGACCTGCCCAGCGTCCCTGCCAGCCTCGAGGAGGCGCTAGCCGCCCTGGAGGACGACTCGGAGTTCCTGCTCGAAGGTGAGGTCTTCACCGAAGACCTGCTGGAGACCTGGGTCGCCTACAAGATGGACCACGAAGTCAGCCCCATCCGCCTGCGCCCTCACCCTCACGAGTTCCACCTTTACTACGACATCTGAGCTGGGTCCCGTAGCCGGCTGATGGGCTTGCGGCATCGTCGCGGGCTGAGGAAGCAATCGAGCCTTGCCCTCCGATTCCTACTTACGGTACGATACGCCTATGGCCGTGGCGAAGGTAT
>JALZLF010000138.1 GCA_030858865.1 Actinomycetota bacterium
CAGCAGGCCCGCGATCAGCATCGCTCCGACGGCTGCAAGCAACGTCTGGAACAGACCCAGCGCCACCCCGGCGATCCCGAACGCGCAGATGGAACCGGGCACCATCCAGCGCCCAAGGCGCGCGGCCGCGGCGGGCCGGGTGAAGGCGCCGACGAGGGCGCCGGCGCCCATCGCGCCGAGCAGGATGCCGTACGCCCCCGCGCCAGCCCCGAGCACGTCGGAGGTGTAGTTGGGTAGCGCGGCCTGCACCACCGCCGAGGTCACCCCGAAGCACGCCGCGACTCCCAGCAGCCAGCGGTAGGACGGGGTGAAGCGCGCGTAGCGCAGGCCCATCGCGATCGCGGTCGACATCGACTCGGAGTTGCCGGTCATCTGCCGCCTTGGCAGCCGCCCCAGCACCGCGATCACGAACAGGTACGAGCAGGCGTTGGCCAGGAAGGCGGGACCTGGCCCCACCGTGGCGACCATCACGCCTCCCAGCGCCGGGCCGACCGCCCTGGCGACGTTGAACGAGGCGGAGTTCAACGCCACCGCGCTGGCCACGTGGCCGTTGGGGACCAGGTCCGGAACCATCGCCTGCCACGCCGGCAGGTTGATCGACATCGCGGTGCCAAGAGCCAGGCCCAGCGCCAGCAGCAGTCCGGGGGTCAGAAGTCCGGCCACATGCAGCGCGGCGATGAGGGCGGCGATTGCGGCCATCGCGGCGTGGCACACCAGCACGACGCGCCGGCGTTCCACCAGGTCGGCCATCGCGCCGGCGGGCATCGCCACGACGAGCAGCGGCAGCGTTGGCGCCGCCACCATCAAGCCGACCCACAACGCCGAACCCGTCAGCTGCAGCATCAACCAGGTCGCCGCGACGGTCTGCAGCAGGGAGCCAAGGTTGGAAACGAGCGAGGCGGCCCACAGGTTGCGGAACTCCGGGTAACGAAGGGGGATCGTGGCAGGGCGAGCCATCAGTCTTCCGGGGTCGGGTTTCGGGCCACCGGCGGGGCCGGCGAATCCAGTATGGACCTGTCCCGCTACGGTGTGGCGGTGGATGGCTCCATGCGGGTCGGCGTGGTGGTGGTGCAGAACTTGGCGTGGGCGCAGTGGCGCGCCAGGGTGCTGGAGGTGGAGGGGCTGGGTTACGACGGCGTCTATGTCTGGGACCACCTGGTTCACCGCACTCAGCAGCTGACCGATCCGCTGTTCGACGGGCTGACCGCCCTGGCCGCGGCCGCGACCTTCACCTCCCGGATCCGGCTGGGCACGATGGTCGCCGCGCCGATCTTCCGCCACCCCGTGGTGCTCGCCAACCAGGCCATGACGCTTGACCAGCTGTCGGGCGGCCGTATGGAGCTGGGCATCGGTGCCGGCGGGGCGCTGCGCGACCATGAGCTGCTCGGAATCCCACCATGGTCCACACGTGAACGTGTCGAGCGCTTCGAAGAGACGGTCGCGTTGGTCGACACGGTCCTGCGCGGAGGGCAGGACTTCGCGGGGACCCACTACGCCGGTGCGAACATCAGCCTGGCGCCCGGCCCGGTGCAACGCCCCCGCCCGCCGCTGACGATCGCCGCGCACGGGCCCAGGACCCTGCGCATCGCCGCGCGCTACGCCGATGTGTGGAACTCGGTCACCACGCGCGATCTGCCGCCTTCCGAGGTGCTGCGAACGGCGGCCGAGCGCAGCCGTCTGCTGGACCGCTACGCCGAGGAAGCCGGGCGTGAGCCACGGTCGATCCGGCGTTCGGTCCTGATCGGCTCGAACGACTGGCCGGCGCTCGCCTCGGTCGAGGCGTTCCGCGACGCGGTGCTGCGCTACCGCGAGATCGGGGTGACCGACGTCGTCCTGATCCATCCCGACCACCCAGCGGAGACGGCGCTCGGCCACGGCGCGGCTGCCCCCGGCATCGTCCGCGACATCGCCGAGAAGCTGTTGCCCGAGCTGCGCGCTGACATGGGCTGACCTGTGCCGCGGCCGAGTCAAGGAGATCAGAGGATGGATCTGGCGGAAGCGAGGCCGCTGCCGAAGACGGCCGGCGACACGCTGACCCGCCCCGACCTCACCCCGACGACGGACGGCGACCATGAGCGGTTCAGTCACATCGTTCGCGCCAAGGACGGCAAGGGCGCGTCCGTGCTCGTCACCGAGGCGATGGTCAACGGCACGCCGGTCGAGGCGTTGTGCGGCAAGGTCTGGGTGCCGTCGCGCGACCCGAAGCGGTATCCGGTGTGCCCGACATGCCGGGAGATCGCTGAGGGGATGTCTTGACCTGATCCGCAGACCCTGTCTCCTCCTGACAACAGGCGACTTGCGCTGGGCCTTATTTGTTCGAGTAGCATTGAGTCAATGAAGAGTGAGGCAGTTTTCGACCGGCGGCTGCTGGTGCACCGGGCCCTCGCCGACGAGACGCGACTCGCGATCGTGGATGCCCTGGCACTGTCAGACCGGACGCCGACCGAGCTGCGCCGCCTGGTCGCTGCGCCGTCCAACCTGCTCACCTTCCACCTCGACACCCTCCAGCGGGCCGGCCTCGTAGCGCGGAGCAAGTCGCAGGGTGACGCCAGGCGCCGCTATGTCGGACTGACCGCGGCCGCGCTGCCGTTGGTCGTGCCGGCCGCGCAGCCGACGCCCGCAATGGTGCTGTTCGTCTGCACCCACAACGCCGCGCGTTCGCAGTTCGCCAGAGCTCTGTGGCTGGCCCGCACCGGTCGGCGGGCACTCAGTGCCGGGGCTCGCCCCGCAGACACCGTCGACCCCACCGCCGTCGAGGTCGCGCAGGCCCGCGGGCTCGATCTGGCGACGGCCGAGCCTTGCGGCTACGGCGCCATCGACACCGCGCCCGACCTGGTGGTGTCGGTGTGCGATCGGGCCGCCGAAGCTGGTCTTCCTTTCGACGCCCCTCGGCTGCACTGGTCGGTCGCTGACCCGAGGGGCGGCAACCGTGCCGCCTTCGACGCGGCCTTCGACACCATCGCCGCGCGCATGGACCGGCTGGTCTCCTCGGTGCGCGCATGACCGCCCGTCGACTGGCCGCGGAGTTCATCGGCACGGCGCTGCTGCTGCTCGCCATCGTCGGCTCCGGCGTCGTCACCTCGACCGACGGCCCAGCGTCGGCGCAGCTGTTCCAGCACGCCACGGTCGTCGGCGCGACGCTGGCGACGCTGATCGTCACCTTCGGGTCGGTGTCGGGGGCACACTTCAACCCGCTGGTCAGCATCGTCGACGCGGTGTTCGGCGGCCTCGGGCGGGGCATCGTCTTCGGCTACGTGGCAGCGCAGGTCATTGGCGCCGTCGCCGGGGTGGCGCTGGCCAATGTGCTGTTCGGGCTTCCTTTCGTCGCGATCGCCACCACCGACCGCACCGGCAGTGGCCTGATGGCCAGCGAAGCGGTCGCTACCTACGGACTGCTCGTCGTCATCTTCGGGGTCGTCCGCGCAGGGCGTGCCGCCGCCGTGCCCGCCGCGGTGGGAGCGTGGATCGCCGCGGCCGTCTACTTCACGTCGTCGGCATCCTTCGCCAACCCCGCCGTCACCATCGCCCGCCAGCTCACCGACAGCTACACCGGGATCGCTCCGCCCGCTGTGCCCGGGTTCGTCGGCAGCCAGATCGTCGGTGCGGCCGCGGCGTGGCTGACGATCCGATGGCTGTTCCGACCGGCACCCGAGATGGCCGACGACACCCTCGTTGCGCGCCGTGACCCCGCCGAGATAGGAGCATCGCGATGACCGACACCCTGACGCTCGAGCAGCGCACCTTGGTCCACAACGCGGCGGTCCGCCTGCACGGCGAGTTCGCTGGCGTGTTCAACGAGGAGACCGTCGAGGGCATCCTCGCCGACTCGCTGCTGCGTCAGCTCGCCACCGCCCGCGTGGCCGCGTTCGTCCCCCTGTTCGCCGAGCGCTGGGCCCGCGAGCGGCTCCGAGCCGGCGCCAAAGTCGAAGGACTTCGAGTGACCGACAACCCCACCGTCCTGTTCCTGTGCGTCCACAACGCTGGACGTTCGCAGATGGCCGCCGGCTGGCTGCGCCACCTCGCCGGCGACCGTGTCGACGTGCTCTCCGGCGGATCCGCCCCCGCCGAGCAGATCAACGCCGCCGCCGTGGAGTCCATGCGCGAGGTCGGCATCGACATCACCGACCAGTTCCCGAAGCCGTGGACCGAGGAGACGCTCGGAGCCGCCGACGTCGTCATCACGATGGGCTGCGGCGACGCCTGCCCCGTGCTCCCCGGCAAGCGCTACCTCGACTGGGAGCTCGACGACCCAGCGGGCAAGCCGGTCGAGCAGGTCCGGCCCATCCGCGACGACGTCGAACAGCGCGTGCGCGGCCTGCTGGCCGATCTCGGCCTCCTGGCGATGCGCTGACCGTCGGTCCGCCCACCCATCCGTCCATCCATCCAACCCAACATTGATGAACGTCGATGTAGCCGCTATGCTATTCATCGATGAACGTCGATCTTGCACGGAGTCGTGACGGTACGGCAACCAGCCCCGCCGCTGTCTGCTGCGCTCCGCTGCGCGCCCCGCAGCTGTCGCCCGCTGAGGCGACCGCGACCGCGGCGCTGTTCAAGGCGCTTGGCAACCCGCAGCGCGTGCGCATCGTCAATCTGCTCGCGGCCGCCGCAGCGCCGGTGTGCGTCTGTGATCTCACCGCGGCCCTCGGCATCGCCCAGCCGACCGTGAGCCACCATCTGCGCAAGCTCGTCGATGGCGGCCTGCTCACCCGTGAGCAGCGCGGCACCTGGGCCTACTACGCCCTCGACCCCGAGGCGATGCGGCGGCTCGCCGACGTCGCCACCCTGACAGGAGGATCGCCATGACCGACACCGCCTCGACAGGCGACGACCTGCGCGAGCGGGTCCGCGCCCGTTACGCCGCCGCGGCGACCGCGACCGAGCCCGACGCCGGCGGCT
>JALZLF010000145.1 GCA_030858865.1 Actinomycetota bacterium
GTACCACCACGGCCAGCGCGATCGCGTCGATCGCGAAGGCCCACATCGCCTCCCGTGAGGTGACCGCGACCGCCAGCACGAACCCGAAGGCGGCGGCGAGCTTGACCTGGGGAGCCAGCCGGTGGACCGGGCTGTGCTCGTGGACGTACAGCGCGTGGGCGTGGCCGGCACCCACCGCGCTCAGACCCCCGCGCGGTGGCGGTCTGAGTCCGGCTCTGGCCGCCGGTCACGAACCGCAACGAGCAATCCGGCTCCTACCGCCAGGGTGATGACCACCCCGGCTGCGCCCGCGATCGCCAGACTCAGCGTCTCGTTGGCCACACCGGAGGTGGCGTAGTCGGCGAAGATGCTGCTGCCGAGGGCGTGGTCCTGCGCGCTGTCGACGAAGCCTGTGTCGGTCGCGACCCGCTCGAGGCCGTCGGGGTCGGGCGCGGCGAACTGGCTGACGACCACCGCGAACAGCAGCGCCACCAGGACGCCACCGATCAGAAAGCCGCGCATCCCGACGGCGGGACGCTCGGCCAGGGCGGCGCGATCCAGGGTCCGCACGCCGTGGACCAGGTCGGGACGGGCGGCGAGGACCGCCCCCATCGCCATCGCGCTGATGATCGCCTCGCCGATGCCGATTAACAGGTGCACGCCGACCATGGCGCCCAAGACCGTGTCGAACGGCACGGGCGCGGTGGCGCCGAACAACCATTCGATCGAGAAGGCCATCGACGACAGCACCACCGACAACCCGGCTGCCAGGCCCGTCGCCAGGATCACACCCGTGGCGTTGGCCGGCAGCATCCGGCGCAGCAGCAGGAAGAGCGCGTAGCCACCGAACGAGGTGATGACCGCCATGTTGAGCACGTTGTAGCCCAGCGCGGTCAAGCCGCCGTCGGCGAACGCCAGCGCCTGCACGATCACCACGACCGTGACCACCAACGCGCCCGTGGCGGGGCCGAGCAGGATCGCCGCCAGGGCCCCGCCGAGCAGGTGACCGGTGGTGCCTGCCGCCACGGGAAAGTTGAACATCTGTGCGGCGAAGATGAACGCCGCGGAGATCCCCGCCAGGGGAACCTGCCTGTCGTGCAGCTGCTCACGGGTTCGACGCAGCGCCACAGCGATCGTCCCGGCACTGACGGCTCCGGTCGCGACCGCCGTGCCGGCGTTGAGGAACCCGTCTGGTGCGTGCATGGGCACTCCCGAGGAATGCGGCGTCGTGGCCATCGGTATCGCGACTCGTTCGCAATTTACAGGCGGCGCGCCGCGTTGGCAACGCCGGTGTGACGTACCATGCCGGCGTGGATGTCGAGGCGACGCTGGAACCCGCCCTGCAGAAGCGTGGACACCGGCTGACCCGCCCCCGCCGGTTGGTGTGGGACGCTCTGCGGTCGGCCGACCGTCACCTGACGGCGGAACAGGTCGCCGCGCGGGTCCATGAGGTCGATCCCGACGTCAACCTCGCATCGGTGTACCGCTCGCTGGCGTTGTTCGCCGAGCTGGAACTCGCACGTGAGTCACATCTGGGAGTCGACAACGCCTCGCGCTGGGAACCGGCGCACCCTGACGACCACTTTCATCTCGTGTGCAGGTCCTGCGGCGAGGTGCAGCACCACGCCGGCGACCTCGTGGAGCAGCTGCGCGCGCAGCTGCGCACGCGCCAAGGGTTCGACGCCGACGCCATCGACCTGGTGGTGTCGGGTCACTGCGACCGCTGCGAGCCGGCTGGGGCCTGATCACCGCGGCGAGGTTCGTCTTGGCGGACCGACGAACCACACGACCGCGGCAAGAGCGAGAACGCCCGCTCCGCTGACCACGGACGGCGGCGGCAGGCTCAGGGCCAACACCGCACAGCCCACCAACCCGAGTGCGGCGAGCCACCGAGGCCAGCGTCGCCGGTCGTCGGGCAAGGTCCAGGCGCTGGCGTTGGTGATCGCGTAGTAGACGAGCACGGTGAAAGAGCTGAAGCCGATCGCGCCGCGCAGGTCAACCGCCAGCACCAAGGCGACGACGAGGACGCCAACCGTTACCTCGGCCCGGTGCGGCACGTTGCGGCGGGGATGCACAGCGGCCAGGAAGGCGGGCAGCTCGCCGTTGCGGGCCATCGCGAACAGCGTGCGGCTCACCCCGACGGTCAGCGACAGCAGCACGCCGAGCGAGGCGACGGTCGCGCCGATGCGTACCGCTGGCAGCAGCACGGCGAGCCGTCCTGGATCGACCGCCGTCGCCAACGGCGCCGGGCTGCTGGCCAGCCGCTGTGGACCGGCCGCCAGCAGCGCCGCGACGGCGACGACGGCGTACACGCCGAGCGTGATGCCCAGCGCCAGGGGGATGGCCCGGGGGATCGTGCGCTGCGGCTCGACGACCTCCTCGCCCAGTGTGGCGATCCGGGCGTAGCCCGCGAAGGCGAAGAACAGCAGCCCGGCCGCCTGCAGGATCCCACGCGCCCCGCCGACGCCGAGGTCGTCGAGGTTGCCGACATCGCTGTGTCCGCTCAACAGCGCCGCCACAACGACTGCGGTAAGGGCGGCGAACACGATCGCCACGACCGCGCGGGTCAACGCCGCGGTCTTGCGTACGCCGGTGGCGTTGACGGCGGCGCACGCGACCACCGCGCCCACGGCCAGCGGTCTGGCCAGGGCAGGGGAGGCGTACGCGCCGAAGGTCAGCGCCATCGCGGCGCAGCTCGCGGTCTTGCCGACGACGAACCCCGCGCCGGCGAGGTAGCCCCAGAACGGTCCCAGCTGCCGGCGGCCGTAGACATAGGTACCGCCGGACTCGGGATAGACCGCCGCGAGCTGCGCCGAGGACGTGGCGTTGCAGTAGGCCACGACGGCGGCGACCACCAGGCCGATCAGCAGGCCGGCGCCCGCCGCCTCGGCTGCCGGTCCGACGGCGGCGAAGACGCCGGCACCGACCATCGATCCCAGGCCGATGACGACCGCGTCGCGGGTCGTCAGCTGCCGGGTCAGCCGTGGCTGCCCACCGGCGTTCGATCCGTCGCGCAACTGGTGCTTACGTCTCGCGCTCGAAGACCGCCGCAATCCCCTGGCCGCCTCCGATGCACATCGTTTCCAGGCCGTAGCGGGCGTCGCGGCGGTGCATCTCATAGAGCAGCGTGGCCAGGATCCTCGCGCCGGTGGCACCGACGGGGTGACCCAGCGAGATCCCCGACCCGTTGACGTTGAGGCGTTCGAAATCGGCGTCGCCCAGCTTCCATTCGCGAGTCACGGCCAGCACCTGGGCGGCGAAGGCCTCGTTGAGCTCGATCAGGTCCATGTCGGCCAGCTCCAGTCCGGCCCGGTCCAGCGCCCGAGCGGAGGCCGGCACGGGACCGATGCCCATCGTCTGCGGCGCTACGCCGGCGACGGCCCATGACACCAGCCGGGCGAGGGGGCGAAGGCCGAGCGCCTCGGCCCGGGCGGGATGGGTGACGATGCAAGCCGCAGCGCCGTCGTTCTGGCCGCTGGCGTTTCCGGCGGTCACGGTCGCTTCCGGGTCGACGCCCGAGCGCACCGCCCGCAGCCCGGCGAGCTGCTCCAGCGACGTGTCCCTGCGGGGATGCTCGTCGCTGTCGACCGTGGTGTCGCCGCGACGGCCGGGGACGGCCACCGGCACGATCTCGTCGCGGAACCGTCCCTGGTCGTGCGCGGCGACGGCGCGCTGATGCGAGCGCAACGCGAGCTCGTCCTGCTCCTGGCGCCCGATCTTGTACTCACGCCGCAGGTTCTCGGCGGTCTCCAGCATGCCGCCGGGTACCGGATGGTTGACGCCACCGGCGGTCACCCGGGCCCGGCCGAGGCGGTCCACCAGATCCACGTGGTCGCCGGCACCCCACCGCAGGCCGCCGGCGTAGTGCTCGGCCGAGCTCATGCTCTCCGCCCCACCGGCGATCACCAGGTCGCTCACGCCGGTCTGGACCTGCATGGCCGCGTAGCAGACCGCCTGCAGCCCCGATCCGCAGCGCCGGTCCAGCTGCAGGCCCGGCACCTCGACACCCAGTCCCGCGTCCAGCGCCGCGACCCGGCCGATCGCGGGGGCTTCTGCGTTCGGGTAGCCCTGACCGAAGACCACGTCGTCGACGTCGCCGGATTCCAGCCCCGCACGGTCGCACAGTGCCCGGATCACGGCGGCACCAAGGGCGGCGGCAGGCAGGGGTTTCAGGACACCGCCGTAGCGGCCGACCGGCGTGCGAAGGGGTGCACAGACAACGGCGTCGCGCATCAGCTCGTGGCTCCTCGACAACAGGCGAAGCCTACGGGATCAGTACAGCCGGCTAGCTGTCGGCGGCGGCGTCGCGCCACGCGGGCCACGCCACCGGAGCCCCACCCTCGATCTGCTCGACGATCGAACCGAGGTACCAACGCCGGAACAGCACCAGCTCCGGCGGCGCCGCCAGCGTCAGCAGATCTCCGTTGCGGCAGTAGGCGTCGGCCTCTTCCAGCAGAGCGGCCAGCGACAAGGCCGCCTCCCGTGCCTCGGCCGGCAGTTGCATCTCCATGTCGATGCGGCGGTCACCGCGCTCCATGGCCTGCTCGATCCGCGCGTTGGGCTCCGCGGTGAAGGCGGCGAAGCGCTCTCGCAGGGCGCCGGCGACGTCCAGCAGCCGGCGTGGTACGTCATGGGTGCTGTTGGGATGCGGGCCGGCGATCAGCGCGAACTCTCGCATCAGCCCTTCGTGTTGTTCCTGGGCGCGGGCCAGAACGTCCAGCGGCAGGCCGACGAAGCGCACGCGGTACAGGTCAAGGTGGTTGCCGGTTTGCGTCATGTCAGGCCACCGCGCGCCAGCTCGAACCACACCGTCTTGCCGCCAGGGCGGATGTCGCTTCCCCATGCGTCGGCCAGCGACTCGACGAGGACCAAACCGCGGCCGGTGGTCGCTTCGGCGCTGTAGCGACGGACCGACGGCGCCAACGACGACCGATCAGCCACCTCCATGCGCAGGCCGCCGTTGGTCCGCCCCACGCTCAGGGTGACCTCGCTGTTGGCATGCAGCACCGCGTTGGTGACCAGCTCGCTGACCAGGATCACGGCGGTGCCGGTCAGTTCGGGCAGACCGATCTTCCTCAACGCCTGGGTCACGAACCGGCGGGCCTGGCGGGCGCTGACGGGCTCGGCAGGCAGGGTGGTATGCAAGACCGTCACACCATCCCATCGCTTCGCCCTCGTTCATTGCGCATCGCCGCCGGTCCCAACGTTCGACAAGGGGCGGACTGTCGACTCCGGGGAGACAGGCACCTTACTCAGGGTAGCCAGCCCGACCCGGCACCAAACCTAGTCGGCGGCCTGCGGACGGGCGTTCGGCGGGCGGGCCGGGTCTTCCGAACGGTCCCGGTGCCGCCCTGACCCCTTCGCACGGTCCTCCCAGCGGGTGCGTAGCCGGACGCCCAGGTTGACGGGCGAACCCATGAACCCGAACGTTTCCCGCAGCCGTCGCTCCAGGTAGCGCAGGTAGCCCGGCGACAGCTCGCCGGTGGTGAAGATCCTGAAGGTGGGTGGGCCTACCGCGACCTGCGTGGCGTAGCGCAGCCGCACGGCGCGCCCGTCATGCAGTGGGGGGGCAGTGGCCGCCGTGGCGTCTGACAGCCACTCGTTCAGCCTTGCCGTCGGGACCCGCTGCGTCCATTGCGCCAGCACCGCGTCGACCGAGGGCAGCAGCCGGTCGATGCCGCGGCCGGTGGTGGCCGACGTGCGCACCAGCGGCGCCCATCCGACGAAGTGCAGCAGCCGGTCGAGCTCCCGCTCGATCCAGCCCCGACGGTCCTCGTCGACCAGGTCCCATTTGTTGAGCACGACCACCAGGGCCCGCCCGGCATCCAGGATCTGGCGGGCCAGCTTCTGTTCCTGCTCCCCCACCTCTTGGCTGGCGTCCACCACGAGCAGTGCGACGGACGCGGCGTGCAGCGCTTGGACCGTCCGCACCGAGCTGTAGTACTCGGTCGGTTCGCCCTTGCGCAGCTTGCGGCGCAGGCCCGCGGTGTCGACGAAGCGGTAGGCCCGTCCGTCGTCCAGCTCGACGATGGTGTCGACCGAGTCGCGGGTGGTGCCGGGGCGGGCGTCGACGATGGTGCGCTGCTCGCCGAGCAGGCGGTTGAACAGCGACGACTTGCCGACGTTGGGCCGACCGATGAGCGCCACCCCGGGAACCTCGTCGGCCGGCGGCTGCGTCCGCTCGAAGGCGCCGCCGGCACCGAGCCGTTCGACGATGACGTCGAGCAGATCGCCCGACCCACGGCCGTGCAGCGCGCTGACCGCCACCGGCTCTCCGAGCCCCAGGGCATACAGTGCCGCCAGCTCGGCATGCGGCTGATTGGGCTTGCCGAGTCCGTCGGCCTTGTTGGCCACGAGCAGGACGGGCAGACCGGCCGCACGCAGCCAGTCAGCGGCGGCAGCGTCCTCCTCGGTGATCCCGACGGTGGCGTCGACCACCAGCAGCACCAGGTCGGCCGTGTGGGTGGCCTCCTCCGCCGAAGCCGAGATGGCGTCGGCGAGCGGATCTGGCGCGTCGTCGGCTCTGCGGCCATGAGGCCCGCCCCCGCGCTGCGCAAGGTTGCGGCCGCGGGCCCAGCCCGGCGTCCAGCCGCCGGTGTCGACCAGCGCCAGGCGATACCGGTCCCACTCCGCCACGTGGCTGGTGCGATCCCGAGTGACGCCCGGCTTTGCTTCGACGATGGCGTCGCGACGCCCGACCAGGCGGTTGACCAGGGTCGACTTGCCGACGTTGGGCCGTCCCACCACGGCCACGGTCGGCAGACCGGTGTCGCGGACGCCGCGGCGCTGGGTCATGCCCGGTTCTCCGCTGCGGTACCGGCCGGGCGGGCGAGCCGCACCAGCCGGTCGACGATCTCGTCGACGGTCACGCCCGTCGTGTCGATCTCGATCGCGTCGGAGGACCGCAGCATCTGCGAGGCGTCGTCGGAGTCGCGGCGCTTGATGCTGTCCGCGTGGATCGAAATCGCGCCGGGTTCGACGGTGCCTACCTGGGCCGCGCGCCGAACGGCCCTTTCCAGCGGGGATGCGGTGAGCCAGACCTTGAGCTCGGCGTCTGGCACGACCACGGTGCCGGCGTCGCGACCCTCCACGACGGCACCGGTGGGAGACACGGCGGCGCGCTGGACGCCAAGCAGGGCGGCGCGCACGGCGGGATGCGCCGAGACCGCTGAAACGGTGGCCGTCACCTCCGGACCCCGGATGTCGTCCTCGACGTCGACGGAGTCCAGCAGCGTGCGCCCCGCCCGGCGCTCGATGGTCAGGCCGTCGAGCACGCGTGCACAGGCGGCACCGTCGCGCAGGTCGATGCCGGCGCGTAGCACCGCCAGCGTGCCGGCACGGTAGTAGGCCCCGGTGTCCACATGAGCGACGCCGAGTCGCTCGGCCAGTGCGGCGGCGATGGTCGACTTTCCGGAGCCGGCGGGCCCGTCGATGGCGATCATGGTCATGCTAGGGACCTACCGCTGTCGCTACATGAGGTCATGCTTGTGACCTACCGCTGTCGCTACATGAGGTCATGATGGCGCCAACCGGACCCCGCCGGCGGCGAGGTCGGTCCAGAAGTTGGGATACGTCTTGGTCACGCAGCCAGGATTCTCCACGGTGATGCCGGGCACGCGCGCCGCGATCGCGGTGAACGCCATCGCGAGCCGGTGATCATCGTAGGTCGCCAGCCGCGCCGGCCCGCGAACGCGCCCACCGTGGACGCGCAGGCCGTCGGTTCGCTCCTCGACCTCGACCCCCAGCTTCACGAGCTCGGTGGCCAGCGCGGCCAGCCGATCCGTCTCGTGGCCGCGGACGACCGCCACCCCGGTCAGCTGTGACACACCGGGCGCCAGCGCAGCCAGCGCGGCGATGGTCGTCACCTGGTCGGGCATGGCGCCGAGGTCGACGTCGATCGGCGACAGCTGGGCAGGCCCTTTGACCGTGACCGCATCGCGGTCCCGCGTCACGGTCGCCCCCATGGTCGCCAGCAGCCCCGGCACGGCGGCGTCGGGCTGGCGCACGGCACCGGCGTTGGTCACCGTCACCGTTCCTCCGGTGGCGGCCGCGAGTCCGAACAGGTGCGCCGCGGCGCTGGCGTCGTACTCGACGACCTCGTCGCGGGCGGTGTAGCCACCACAACGGACCCGAAACGACCCGTCGCCGGAACGGCGCAGGTCGGCGCCCCAGCGCCGCATGAGCTCGGCGGTCAGGTCGACGTAGGCCTGCGCCGTGGAGCCCACGATGCGCAGCTCGACGTCTCCGGTGGCGCACGCGGCGGCTAGCAGCACGGCACTGGCGAACTGGCTGCTGGAGGACGCGTCCACGCTCGCCGCCCCTCCGCGCAGTCCGCCGCCCACCGTGACCGGCGGGAAACCATCGCTGTCGACCACCTGCGCGCCGAGGCTGCGCAGCGCCTTGGACAGCGGACCGATCGGCCGGCGCAGCAGGCCAGGAGCGCCGGTGACGGTGACCGGCCACGGCGCGAGGGCGGCGACGGCCGTGGCGAAGCGCATCGTCGTTCCCGACAAGGCCGCGTCGATCGGGTCCCTCGGCGAATGCGGCCGTCCGCGGGTTCCGGTCACGATCCAGTCGTCCCCGTCGTCGTCGACCTGCGCGCCCAACGCCGCGACGGCGCCGCGCATCGCTCGGGCGTCGTCGCTGCGACCGGGCCGGCGCAGCCGACTGGTCCCGTTGGCCAATGCGGCAACGACCAGCGCACGATTGGTCACGCTCTTGCTGGCCGGTGCGGCAAGGCGCAAGTCAACCGGGCCGCTCGGCACCACCACGACCGCCGGCGCGGCGATGACCCACGCGCCCGGCGTCACAGGGCCTGCTCCAGCACCTCATAGCCAAGGGCTTCCAGGGCATCGCGCGCCAATCCCGCCGGCTTGAAGCCGATGATCGCAAGGCGCAGCGTGCCCTGACCACCCTCTGGAGCATGGTCGATGCCGAGGTCTTCGATGTTGACGCCGGCGGCCCCGACCGTGGTGGTCACCTCGGCGAGCACGCCGGGCCGGTCGGGGATGGGCAGGTGCAGCTCGACCAACGCCCCGGTCACGGTCTGTTTGCCCGGCATCAAGCGACGTGAGGCGCGCGCGTCCGACAGCTCACGACGGAGGCTGGCTTCATCGCCGACGGCCAGCACCGAGCGCAGCCGGCCGACGCGCTCGCGGTAGTCGTCGAGCACGGCGACGATGGCGTCGCGGTTCTCGGCGCAGATCTCCACCCACAGGTCCGGGTTGGACGCCGCGACCCGCGTTGCGTCGCGGAAGCCGCCGGCCGCCAGCAGCAGCAGTCCGGCGTGCTCCTCCCGGGCCCGGTCGGTGGCCAGGTTCATCAAGGTCGTCGCGGCCAGCTGGGGCAGGTGGCTGACGACGGCCACCAGTGCGTCGTGACGCGCTGGGTCCACGGCCAGCGGGCGGGCGCCAAGGCGGGCGAGGAGGCCGTGCAGGCGCTGGTAGGCGCCGGCGTCGGTGTCCACGGTGGGCGTCAGCAGGTAGGTCGCGCCGACGAACAGGTCGGCCGAGGCGTGGTCAGCGCCCGTCTCGTGCGATCCGGCCATCGGATGGCCGCCGATCACGTGCACGCCCGGCCCGGCCGCGGCACGCATCGCCTCTACCACGCGGGCCTTGACGCTGGTGGTGTCGGTCAGCACGCTGCCCGGCCGCAACAGGGGACCAACGGCGGCGGCCATGTCCACGACGACCGACACGGGGACGGCCAGGACGACGAGGTCGGCGCCGCCCACGGCGGCGGCAGTCGAGTCCGCCCCGCGGTCCAGCGCACCCCGGTCGACCGCGGCCGCCAGCTGCACAGGGTCGGTGTCGAAGCCGACGATCTCGGCGACCTCGTCCAGACGCCCCAGCGCGAGGCCCAACGATGCCCCGATGAGACCCGTGCCGATGATGGCGATACGCATCCGTCGCTGCCCGCTACTCAGGTAGGTCGCTGCGCAGCTGACGGGCGCCCCGCAGGTAGGCGTGCCGCAGGTCCTGGCGCGGCCGTTCGGTGGTCACATGCGCCATCACCCGGACGCACAGCGGGATGGCGCTGCCGCCCTGCACCGCCAGCTCCCGTGCGCACAGCATCGGCACGTCGGCGATGCCAGCGGCCCGCACGGCGGCGGCGGGGAACTCCGAGCGGACGTCGTCGGTGGCGGTGAACAGCAGGCTGATGACGTCGGACGAACCCAGCCCGTTGCGGCGCAGCAGCTCGCCGAGCAGCTCGGCGGTGCGATCCAGGACCTGCTCGCGCGTGTCGGCGTCCAGCGTGGTGGCGCCGCGCAACGCCGCCAACCTGGTCGCGGGATCCGTCACGAGACGGCGCGTGTCCCGGCGTGCAGCCCGACCGCGCCGTACAGGTTGCGGACCTCCGCGCCGGTCAGCGGCCGGAACTTGCCGGGCGCGATGTCGCCCAGCGGCAGCGGACCGATCTTGACCCTGGCAAGGCGCTCCAGTGGCAGACCGACGGCCTGCAGCATCCGGCGCACCTCGCGCTTGCGGCCTTCCGCCAGCACGATCTCCACGAGCGTGCGGTCACCCGCGGCGCCCAGCTCCCGCACCGAACGCGCCCGCGCGGTGCCGTCCTCCAGCGCCACGCCGTCCAGCAGGTCGCGGATCGCCCGGCGCTTGGCGGGCCCTCGGATCTGCGCCACGTAGGTCTTGTCAACCTCGAAGCTGGGATGGGCCAGGCGATTGGCCAGTTCGCCGTCGTTGGTCAGGATCAGCAGTCCCTCGGTGTCACGGTCCAGCCGGCCGACGGGATAGACCCTCGGCGTCGCCGGCACCAGGTCCATCACCGTGGGTCGTCCCTGTGGGTCGGCGACCGTGGTGACGTAGCCGCTTGGCTTGTTGAGCAGCAGGTACACCAGCGACGGGTTGGTGTGGATGCGCTCACCGTCGAGCGTGACGACCTGGTTGCGCGGGTCGGCTTTGGCGCCCAGGGTGACGACCTGGCCGTCGACGGTGACCCGACCGGCCGCGATCAGCTCCTCGCACGCGCGGCGGCTGCCGATGCCGGCGGCGGCCAGGACCTTCTGCACCCGTTCCGGACGCGGCTGATCGGCCGTGTCCGGCGCGACGCCGGGAGAAGGACGGCTGGCGGGGGTCATCCGTCGTCGTCGGCTGGTGCCGGATCCTCAGAGACTGCCAGCGACAGGGCGTCCAGCTCACGGCGGGCCGCCTTGTAGCCGCCGGGCCGCGGCTCGGGCGGGACCGGACCGGTGGCAGCGACCTCAGGCAATGGCGGCAGCGCGTCGACACGGTCGAGGCCCAGCCGCTCCAGGAAGGTGGCGGTGGTGGCGTACAGCAGCGGCTGGCCCGGCGACGGATCGCGGCCGACCTCCTCGATCAATCCACGGCTCACCAGCGAGCGCACCGCGCCGTCGGCCTCGACGCCACGGATCTGCGAGATCTGCGAACGAGTGACGGGCTGCTTGTAGGCCACGATCGCCAGCGTCTCCAACCCCGCCTGCGAAAGCCTGGCATTGCGCCCGTGCAGGACGAACCGCTCCACGTACGGCGCCGCCCCCGGGTCGGTGTAGAAACGCCACCCTCCCGCCACTTCCCGCAGCACGAAGCCACGGCCGGCGTCAACGTACTCGGCCCGCAGGGCACGAAGCGTGGCGACGACCTCGTCGGTGGGGACCTCCAGCACCTGCGCGAGCGTGTTGGCGTCGACCGGTTCCTCGACGACGAGCAGGATCGCCTCCAGCGCCTTGCGCGTCGACGCTTCCGGAACGTCCATCGGTTGTGGCATCACAGCGGCGTCTGTTCGTCGGGGACGGGTTGCCCTGGATCGGGCACGGACCGCTTCACGGATCCGTCGTACGAGTCCATCTCGGCGAGAGCGGAGTCGGCGAAGCGGCTGTTCGGGCCGACCGCAACCGTCAGCACGTCGAAGCTGCCGGCTTGCTCTAGGTCGACCAGGTCCAACTTGTACAGCTCGAGCAGGGCCAGGAAGCAGACGATGACCTCCACGCGGTGCCGGCAGCCGGCCGTCACCTCGCGGAAGGTCGCCCGTCCTCCGGCGCGCTCGAGCTCGGTCATGACCATACCTGCCGCTTCCCGCACGGTCATCCGCACCGGTTGCAGGTGCGACGTGTCCACCGACGACGCTGGGCGATCGGCCAGCACCCGCGCGGCCAACGCTGCCAGCTGCTGGGCGTCGACGCCGAGCCGCACGGCCGGCATCAGCTCGGTGTAGCGCTGTTCGAGCCGAACGTCTCGCGCCACGTACCCGGCGGAGGCGGCCAGGCCGTCGGCCAGGAACGCGGCCGCGTCCTTGAACGTCCGGTAGTCCAGCAGGCGTGCGTACAGCAGATCGCGCGCCTCCAGCGCCAGCTCATCGAGCTCGGGGTCGTCCTCGCCGGGCAGCAACCGAGCCGCCTTGAGCTCCACCAGGGTCGCCGCCACCAACAGGAACTCCGTGGCCGTCTCCAGATCCAGCTGTCCGGCCGTCCCTTCGCCGCTTGAACGGGGACGCTGCAGCTCGCGAACAACGGCCAGGTAGTCGTCGGTGATCCGCGCCAGCGACACCTCGTAGATGTCGACTTTGTGCCGCGCGATGAGGTGCAGGAGCAGGTCGAAGGGGCCCGTGAAGGCACCGACGGAGACGCAATAGCTGCCAGACATGGCTGCCGGTGAGTCTAGACGGCGACCGCGACAGGTCCGAGGAAGCCGGCCCAACACAGGTGTGAACCACTGGGGGCCGGCAGACGTCTGCAACGGCAGCGAACCAGACGAGCGCTGGTGTTCCTGCGCTACCGCCTACGGCTACTTGAGCGCTTGTTCTCGTGCGCTACCGCCTACGGCTACTTGAGCGCGATTGAATGGTGGACGAGCCACGGCAATGGGGTCACGATCGGGGCCGGACCCCTTCCTCCGGGAGGGAGCACCACGTGCAGGAGCCGTCGCCCGAGGTCATCCGCGCCGCCGCAGCGGGAGACCTGGGTGCGTTCGAACAGCTGATGCGCTCCTATCAGGCGCACGTGTGGCGCTTCCTCCGTCACCTCGTCGGCGACGAGCGCCTGGCCGAGGACGTCACCCAGGAGACGTTCCTGCGGGTTCACCGCTCGCTGCACACCTTTGGTTTCCGCTCCAAGTTCTCGACGTGGCTGTTCCGCATCGCCCGCAACGCCGGCATCGATGCACTGCGTGCCCGGCAGAGGCGCGACCTGGTGCTGCGCCAGCTGCCTGCGCCTCGGCCGGTGTCGGACGGCTCCGCTGCTGTGGAGGTGACCGTGGCGCTGGCCAGCCTGAGCACCAAGCTGCGCGAGGCGTTCGTGCTCGTGGAGGTGTTCGGGCTGACCTACCGGGAGGCTGGTGACGCGCTGGGGATCCCGCAGGGCACCGTCAAGAGCCGCGTCTTCACCGCCCGCGCGCGACTGGTCACCTGGATGGCCGCCGGTGAGGAGCGCAGCGGTGAGATGTGATCAGGCCCAGCCCCGGCTGTCGGCCGCCTTCGACGGCGAGCTGCCCGCTGACGAGGCCGAGGCCGTGACCGCCCACGCCTCGGGCTGTCAGCGCTGCACCGCCTTCTTGGCGCAGCTCACCACGCTGCGGCGGGCGCTGCGCTACGAGGTGGTCGATCGGGTGCCGGACGTCGCTCCGGCCGTCCTGTCCGTCATCGCCGACCAACGGCGGAGCAGGCCGGACGGCTCCGGCTGGCGGTTGGCCTCCGTCGCGGCTGCCTTCGTGGCCGCCGTGGTCGCCGGCGCGCTCTTCGTCGGGCTGAACCCCGAACAGCCGGTCACCGTCACGGCCGCAACGCTGCCGGAGCGCATCGTGGTGGCGCAGACCCGGCTGCGGACGTTGTCGGCCACAGTCACCGTGGTCGAGCGCGGTTGGCATCCTCGCGTGCCCCGCCGCCGCTACACCGGCCAGCTGCGCTATCGCGCGCCGGAGTCGCTGAGGCTGAGCCTGGGCGACCGCACCGACTACCCCAGCGGCGGGTGGGTGGCCAACGACGCGACGGTCGTGGCCCGCGGCGCGAGCTCCTGGACTCGCGGGCCGGTGCCGTGC
>JALZLF010000150.1 GCA_030858865.1 Actinomycetota bacterium
TCGCCACCCCGACGCTCACCGAGGCGTTGCGCGCGGCCGGCTGGAGCGTCGACGAGGTGGAGGCCTACCGCACCGTGCCCGTGACCGAGCTTGACCCGGGTGCCCGCCAGCGCCTTGAAGCCGGCGAGATCGACGTTGTGGCGTTCGCGTCGTCGTCGACCGTGCGCAACTTCGTCGACCTGTTCGGAAGGCCGCCGCCGGGAACGCGCGTGGCGTCGATCGGGCCGGTCACGTCGCAGGCCTGCCGCGACCTCGGCGTGCGCGTTGACGCCGAGGGCGACCCGCACGACCTGGACGGCCTCGCCGCCGCCGTCGTCGCCGCCTGGCTGTAGAACAAGCCCGCGCGGGCGCGGGTTTGGTGGCTGCGGGGTCAGGCGACGAAGGCCAGGTACAGCCCACCCACGATCACGGCGACCATGAGCAGCTTGAGCACCAGCTTGGCGACCTTGAACAGCACGATCAGTGCCAGCACCGCGATCACGATGCCCAGCGGGGTCTGAAGGGTTTCCATGCCGCGCAGGGTAGCGGCCGTCGCGGGGTCCTAGGCTTGGCGCGATGAACGCTGTATTCCCAGCCTCCCGCCCTCGCCGGCTGCGCCGGACGCCGGCGTTACGCGACCTCGTCGCCGAGACGAAGCTGACGCCGGCCGACCTCGTCGCGCCGCTGTTCGTCAAGGAGGGCATCGCGGACCCGCAACCCATCGGCTCGATGCCCGGCGTGGCGCAGCACACCGTGGAAAGCGTGCGACTCGAGGCCAAGCAGCTGCGCGCGCTGGGCGTGACCGGCTGGTTGCTGTTCGGCGTGCCGGTCGCCAAGGACGCCGAGGGCAGCGAGGCGGCCAACCCCGACGGCATCGTCGCGCAGGCGCTGCGGGCGTTGCGCCAGGACCACGGCGACGACGTGGTGTTGATGGCCGACACCTGCCTCGACGAGTACACCGATCACGGCCACTGCGGGCCTCTGCGCGCCGACGGGTCGGTGGACAACGACGCCGCCGTGGCGGCCTACGCGCGCGTCGCGGTCGCCCAGGCGGAGGCCGGCGCCGACCTGGTGGCGCCTTCGGGGATGATGGACGGGCAGGTGGGAGCGATCCGCGCCGCGCTGGACAGCGCGGGCCACGCCGAGCGCGTCGGGATCATGGCCTACTGCAGCAAGTACGCCTCGGCGTTCTACGGACCGTTCCGCGAGGCGGCGGAATGCGCGCCGCGGTTCGGCGACCGCGCCGGCTACCAGCTGGACCCCGGCAACGGGGACGAGGGCGTGCGCGAGGCGCTGGCCGACGTCGCCGAGGGCGCTGATCTGCTGCTGGTCAAACCGGCCATGACCTACCTGGACATGATCTGGCGGGTGAAGGAGGCCACGGGGCTGCCGCTGGCCGCCTACCAGGTTTCCGGTGAGTACGCGATGCTGCACGCGGCGGCCGAGCGCGGCTGGCTGGACGGCGACCGGGCGATGGCCGAGGCCTTGCTCGGCATCCGCCGGGCAGGCGCCGATCTCGTCATCACCTACGCGGCCGCACAGTTCGCCCGGCGTCTGCAGGCGTGACCGACCCGCTGGGGGCCGTCGAGGCGCACGTCGCCGCGTTCAACGCCCGCGATCTGGAGGCGCTGTCGGCGGGCTTCTGCGACGACGCCGTGTTCGCCACGGGCGACGACCTGGTGATCGGACGGCGAGGGATCACCGCCTTCTTCGCCGAGGCCTTCGCCCAACCCCTGAAAGCCGAGCTGCGGCTGCTGCGCAGCGTCACCGGCGGCGACACCGTCGCCTGCGAGGTCGTCGAACGGCTCACCCTCGACGACGGGCGCAGCCACGAGCTGTCGCTGGCCACCTTCTTCACCGTCCGCGACGCAGCGCTGGCCCGCGTGAAGGTCTACCGGGAGGACGCGTCGGCGTTCGCGTCGGGTTCCGACCCCTGGTCCTGACGGCGCCTCGGCGAGGTGCTCGTCGTAGCATCGGTCTTGTGTCCTACCGCTTCGCTCCATGAGGACAGTCACCCGAGCAACCGAGCCCGACCCACAGGAGCCCCGCGTCCATGCGCTATCGCCAGCTCACCCCCGGCATGCAGGTCAGCGAAGTCGGCTTCGGCAACTGGACGTGCACCACCGGTTGGTGGGGCGACTACACCGAATCCGAGGCCATCGCCTTGCACCGGGCCGCCTTCGACGCCGGCATCACCTTCTTCGACACCGCCGACGCCTATGCCGAGGGCTACGGCGAGCAGGTGCTCGGCAAGGCGCTGGCCGAGGTCCGCGACCAGGTGGTCATCGCCACCAAGTTCGGCTACGACCTGGCGGCCACCGACAGCCGCCGGGGGCAGCAGGAGCGGCCGCACCGCACCGACGTGGTGTCGGTGCGCAAGGCGTTGGAGAGCAGTCGTGCTCGCCTCGGCGTCGACACGATCGACCTGTGGCAGCTGCACAACCCGCGGATGGGCCACCTCGACGACGACGAGCTGTTCGCCTTCCTCGACGAGGCCGTCGCCGACGGGAAGATCCGCGCATACGGCGTGGCGCTCGGGCCCAAGATCGGCTGGCTGGACGAGGGTCTGCACGCGATGCGCACCCGCCGCCTGCCGGCGCTGCAGATGATCTACAACCTGCTCGAGCAGCATCCCGGCCGCGACCTGCTGGCCGCCGCCCGCCAGACCGGCACCAAGATGGTCGTGCGCGTACCCCACTCGTCGGGGATCCTGGAAGGCAACCTCACGGCCGACACGGTGTTCCCGGCCAACGACCATCGTCGCCACCGACCGCGCAGCTGGCTGCTGGAGGGCGTCGCCAAGGTGGCCAACCTCGATTTCCTGCGGCGGGACAGGACGCTGGGGCAGGCGGCCCTGCGATGGATCCTGGCGGAGGAGGGCGTGGCCACCACGTTGCCCAACATTTACGGCGCCGACCAGATAGCCGAGTTCACCGCCGACGTCGGCGACCTGACCGCCGAGGAGCTGGCGGCCGTCGAGGAGCTGTACGCGCGCAACTTCGACGTCGAGCCGGAGTCGGATCGCACGACCAAGGTCAACGCGTGACCACCGCCGCGGACGGCGAGCCCAAGGGCGGCACCCAGTCGTCACAGGACCTGTTCGCCCGCGCCCGCGCGGTCATTCCCGGCGGCGTCAACTCACCGGTGCGGGCCTTCCGGTCCGTCGGCGGCACGCCACGTTTCATCACCGCCGGCTCGGGCAGCCGGCTGACGGACGCCGACGGCAACGACTACGTCGACTATGTGTGCAGCTGGGGCCCGCTGATCCTCGGCCACGCCCATCCCGACGTCGTCGCGGCGGCGAAGGCCGCCGTCGACAAGGGCTCATCCTTCGGCGCGCCGACCGCGGCCGAGGTCCAGCTGGCGGAGACGATCACCGCGGCGGTACCCGGCGTCGAGATGGTCCGCTGCGTGTCGTCCGGCACCGAGGCGGCGATGAGCGCCATCCGCCTCGCGCGCGCAGCGACGGGCCGGGACAAGCTCGTCAAGTTCGCCGGTCACTACCACGGTCACTCCGACGCGCTGCTGGCGTCGGCCGGCAGCGGGGTGGCGACCTTCGGGCTGCCCGACAGCCCGGGCGTCACCGCCGGGGCGGCGGCCGACACCATCGTGGTCGCCTGGAACGACCGCGCCGGGGTCGAGCGTGCCTTCGCCGGGGAGCCGGAGGGCATCGCGCTGGTGGTGTGCGAGCCGGTCGCGGCCAACATGGGCGTCGTCCCACCCGACCCGGGCTTCCTGGAGTTCCTGCGCGAGATCACCGCCAGGCACGCGTCGCTGCTGCTGTTCGACGAGGTCATGACCGGCTTCCGGCTGGGTCGCGGTGGCGCGGTAACCCACTTCGGTGTGACTCCGGATCTGGTCGCCTTCGGCAAGGTCGTCGGCGGCGGCTTTCCGCTGGCCGCGTTCGGCGGCCGCGCCAACGTGCTGCGCCAGCTGGCTCCGGAGGGTCCCGTCTACCAGGCCGGCACGCTGTCGGGGAACCCGGTGGCGGTGGCCGCCGGACTGGCACAGCTGCGCCTGCTGGACGACGCCGCCTACGCCGGCCTGCAACGTCGCGCCGACCGGCTGAGAAAGGGGTTGACCGACGCCTTCGCCAGCGCCGGCGTGGCCGCGCAGGTGCCATCCGTCAACAGCCTGTTCAGCGTCTTCTTCGCCGACGCACCGGTGCGCGACTACCACGCGGCGAAGGCCGCCGACCACGGGCGGTACGCGCGCTTTTTCCAGGGGATGCTCGCCCGTGGCCACTACCTGCCTGCATCCGGCTACGAAGCAGTGTTCGTCAGCCTGGCTCACTCGGAAGCAGATCTGGATGCCACCATCGCCGCCGCGAAGGACGTCGCGCCGGAGCTTGTTGCGTAGCGCCGGCGGGCTGGCCGCGGTCACCGCGCTGGCCGGCTGCGAGAACACGATGCCGACAGGGCGAGGGGGGCCATCCGGGAAGTCGATGGTCCCGCAGGCGGGCGGATCCGTGGCGCTCACCGGCGGTCAGGTGTTCCGCGACGGTCGTTTCACACCCGCGACCGTCGTCGTCGACGGCGAGCGGATCAGTGCCGTCGGGCTCGACGTCGAGGTTCCCGATAACGCCGAGCGGCTCGACTGCAGCGGGCGCTGGCTCATCCCCGGCTTCGTCGACGCCCACGTCCACGTCCAGTTCTCCAGCCCCGACGCGATCCTGGCGGGCGGGGTGACCTCGGTCCGCGACCTGGGCAGCCCCCCGTCACAGGGGCTGGCATTGGCGGCGGGGTCGTCGCCGCTGCGGGTGCTGGCGGCAGGGCGCATCCTCACCCCGGTCGGGGGCTACCCGACGACGAGCTGGGGCGGCGACGGGACCGGTCGGGAGGTCCGCGACGCCGAAGACGCCGCCGCCGCGGTGCGCGAGCAGGCCACGGCCGGCGCCTGCGTCATCAAGGTGGCGTTGGAGCCGGCCGGAGGTCCGGTCTTCGACGAAGGCTTGCTGCGGGCAGTCGTGGAAACGGCTTCCGCCGAAGGCTTGGCGGTCACGGCCCATGTGGGGTCCGCGCCGTTGCTGGAGCTGGCCGTCGCCACCGGCGTCGACGAGCTGGCGCACCTGCCCCTGTACGACGTGACCGCGGCCGAGATGGCACGCGCGGCCGAGGCGGGCATGGTGCTGGTTCCGACCCTGGAGATACGCGGCGCCGACGCGGACGCGCTGCGGGCGGTGGCCGGGTTCCGCGAGGCGGGCGGCAAGGTGGTGTACGGCACCGACCTGGGCAACGGCGGGACGGCGGCAGGAATCGAGACGGCCGAGGTGCGCGCGATGCTGGGCACCGGCATGGCCCCCGCCGAGGTGCTGGACGCCGCCACGGCCGTCGCCGCCGACCATCTCGGGCTCGACGACGTCGGCCGGCTGCGTCCGGAAGCCAGCGCCGACGTGGTGGTGCTCGGGGCCGATCCGCTGAAGGATCCCGCCGGCTACGACGACGTGCGCCTGGTTCTGGCCAGCGGGGTCATCGTGACCGACCGGACCTAGGAGCAGCGGCATGCGAGCGGTGGTCTACGACGCGTTCAACCAGCTCCCGACGCTGCGCGAGGTCTCCGACCCCCAGCCGCCACCGGCAGGTGCGGTGATCCGGGTGGAGGCCACCGGACTGTGCCGCAGCGACTGGCACGGCTGGCGGGGACACGACCCGGACATTCACCTGCCCCACGTGCCAGGTCACGAGTTGGCCGGGGTCGTGGAGGCGGTCGGGTCACAGGTCGCCAGCTGGCGGGCGGGCAACCGGGTGACCGTGCCGTTCGTCTGCGCCTGCGGCGACTGTCCGCAGTGTGCCGCCGGGAACCACCAGGTGTGCGACCGCCAGTTCCAGCCGGGCTTCACGCACTGGGGCTCGTTCGCCGAGCTGGTGGCGATCGACCACGCCGACGTCAACCTGGTGGCGTTGCCCGAGGCGCTGGACGACGTGGCGGCGGCCAGCCTCGGCTGCCGGTTCGCGACGGCCTTCCGTGCGGTGATGGCGCAAGGGCGGCTGGCGGCGGGCGAATGGGTGGCTGTGCACGGCTGCGGTGGGGTCGGCCTGTCGGCGGTGATGATCGCCGCTGCAGCTGGTGCACGCGTCGTCGCGGTGGACATCGACGACGAGACCCTGCGGCTGGCCAGCCGCTTCGGCGCCTGCGCAACCGTCGACGGGCGCCGCGACGACCCGGCCGAAGCCGTCCGTTCGGCCAGCGGCGGCGGTGTCCACCTGTCGCTTGACGCTCTTGGCAGCCCCGCGACCTGCGCCGCGTCCATCGCCGGCCTGCGAAAGCGAGGCCGCCACGTGCAGGTCGGGCTGCTGCCTGGCGGCGGACCCGCGGTACCGATGGATCGGGTGATCGCCGAGGAGCTGGAGGTGCTGGGCAGCCACGGCATGCCCGCTTGGGCGTACCCGCCGATGCTGGCGATGATCGCCGACGGCCGGTTGCGTCCACAGCTGCTCGTCACGCGCCGGATCGGTCTGGAGCAGGCCGGCGAGGCCCTGGCCGTGATGGGATCCGCGCCGGCTCGCGGCGTGACGGTGATCACCGCGCGCCACGGTGTGCTTTAGTCGGCCGCGCGAGTGGCAAGGCTTGGCCGTATGACGGCGACGGTAACGATCTACTCCGACATCCACTGCCCATGGGCGACCCTGACCGTGCACCGGCTGCGGCGCGCGCGCGACGCCAACGGGCTCGACGTCGTGTTCGACCCCCGGGCCTGGCCGCTGGAGCTGGTCAACA
>JALZLF010000173.1 GCA_030858865.1 Actinomycetota bacterium
CGCCGCAGCTCTTCCAGCTTCGCCTTGGTCGTGGACGTCACCTACCCGCTCCTGTCGTCGTACCCGCGGCAGTCTAGGGTTCGCGTCGCCATGAGTGCCCCACCAGAAGCGCTGGTCCGCTCGCTGGTCGCCGGGCCGTCTCCGATCGTCGCCGTCGACTGGCAGGACCGGACTCCCTCGACCAACCTGCGCGCCGCCGAGGCTGCGTGGGCCGGGAAGCCGGAGGTCGGTCTGTTCCTGACCGACGAGCAGACCGCAGGGCGCGGGCGGTTGGACCGGACCTGGCAGGCGCCGGCTGGCACGTCGCTGCTGGCCTCGTTGCTGCTGCGGCCCGCAATGGCTGCCCCGCAGCTGCGGTTGCTACCGCTGCTGGTGGGTCTGGCGCTGGCCGAGGCCGTGGCGCCGCACCTGCCAAACGCCGACGTGGCGCTCAAGTGGCCCAACGACCTGCTGCTGCGGCGCAACGCCGCCCAACCGTGGCGCAAGGCGGCTGGCATCCTCGTCGAGCTGGTCGGCAGCGCCGCGGTCGTCGGCGTCGGCTGCAACGTCGACTGGCGAGGCGTGACACGCCCACCTCAGCTGGCCGACACGGCCACGTCGCTGGCTGAGATCGCCGTCGGTGACGTGGACCGGTGGAGGGTGCTGGCGGGCTTCGCCGGTGTGTTCGGACGGCGCTACGCCGCCTGGCGGCAGCTGTCCGTCGCGTTCCTTGACGACTACCGCAGCCGCTGCGCCACGCTGGGCCACCAGGTGCGGGTTGCTCGCGGTGGCGGCGTGACCGTCGAGGGCGAGGCCGTGGCCATCGGAGCCGACGGCGCGCTGCTCGTGCGCGGTGCCGACCGGCGAACCACCGCGGTCAGCGCCGGCGACGTCACCCACGCCACCTTGTCCTCACGTTTTGTGGACTGATGGCCGATCAGCGCCCGATCCGCCCCGCACGGATGTCGGCGAACGCGTCGCCGGGTTCGAGGTAGACCACCGACTCCAAGCCGACGAAGCCGAGACCGCCTGACAGCGGCACCTGACGCACGTGGGACGGCTTGATGCTGACCGCGAGCTGCGCGAACTCGAACAGCTTGCGGGCGGGAATGTTCGTTTCGGTGTTGCGCGACAGCGTGCCGAGCAACCGGGTCAGCGCCGGCAGGTCCCACCGGTGATCACGCATCTGACCGTGGACCGCACGCAACAGTCGGCCCTGGTGTCGTGTTCGCCCGAAGTCGCCGTCGACGAGGCCCTTGCGGTTGCGGCTGAAGGCCAGCGCCTCCTCACCGTTCAACCGCTGGCGGCCGGTGGAGAAGTCGGCGCCCGAGCCGGCGTCGTACATAGACCGCCGAACGGAGATCTGCACGCCGTCCATCGCGTCGACCATGCGACGCAGCCCGGCGAAGCTGGTGGCGGCCCAGTAGTCGATCTCCACACCGCTGTAGTCCTCCAGCACGCCGGCCAGCCCGTCCGGGCCACGCGTGGACAGATAGGCGTTGATCTTGGCTCCCGCGATGTAGGAGTCACGAGGGATGTCCACGATCGTGGCGCGCTTGCGCTTGGCGTCGACCGCGACGAGATGGATCGCGTCGGCTCGGCCGCGCAGCAAGTTGCCCGGGCGCGCGGGCGGTCCCAGGTCCGATCCGATCAGCAGCACCACGAGCCGGCCTTCACCGTCCCAGCCCGGCCTCAGGCTCGCCCGCCCGAGTCCGCCGGCTGTTGCCAGACCGGCTTTGAGGACCGCCGCGGTCAGCAGCAGCGCGCCGAGCAGCACCAGCGCCCGTTTCACGACGACCCCTTGTCGCGCCGGTTCTCGCCGGGGTGCCCCTTGCCGGGTCGCCCCTTGCCGGGTCGCCCCTTGCCGGGTAGCCCTTTACCGGGTTGCCGTTGCCGGTACAGCCGGACGGCGACGTAGTCGGCGCGCCAGCGACCTGCGCGCGGCACGAACACCAACGAGCCCTCTTGACGCAGACGCTGCAGCGTTCCTGATCGCAACAGGCGCATGCGAGCGTCGTAGGTCACCGTCACCGCGGTTATCCTCGAGCCGGCGTGCAAGACCACGACGCGGGCGTGGGCTCGGTTGGAGCGGCCGCCCTGGATCGGGGGTCCACCCCGCAACGTCAGGGCCCGCAGGTCACGGAACCCCAGAAGGCGGCGGGCCCGGCGGCTGAGCAGCGCCTGCAGCGGCGCGCGGGTGCCTCGGGTGCGCGGATCGACGAAGGCGGCGTTGAGATAGCGCTGCAGCCTGCCGACCTCGCGGTGCGCTGCCCTGCGCACCGCGCGCTTGATGCCAGGGCCGGGCTGGGGCTTTCTGCCTCGCAGACCGCTGTTGGTCTGCGGCTCGTCGCGGATCCGCGTGATCTGCACCGTCATGCGCTGCGGCTGCGGCGGCCGAGGCTTGGCCCTGCGCGGCCTGTTCGGCGCGCTGCTGTCGCTCTCGCTGGGCTGCGCGACCCCAGGCGGGGGGTCGGGGGCGGCTTGCTCACGCGGACGGCTGCAACCGGTTGTCAGCAGTAGCGCGGCCACGCCCGCGGCCACCAGACGGTGGCTACTGCGCGGGCTGCTCATACCGAGCAGCGTGCCACCGACCGCGGCGCCCACGCGGCAAGCCGCCCCGCCCGAACGGGCAGGGCGGCTGACATGCCGGCGAGGCGGTGGAGCGGTGCTATCCAGCGGCGACGGCGGCCTGCGCGTCGACGATGCCGTAGCCGTAGGTTGGGGTGTAGGTGCCGCGGGTTTCGACACCGGGGGTACGGCCGGTGGCCATGAGCACATCCACGACCTCGCTGTGGCTGCGGCCCTGAGCGGTCAGCAGCGCGGCGACGCCGGCGACGTGCGGCGTGGCCATCGAGGTGCCGGCGTAGAAGTCGTAGCCGGGAGTGCCGACGTCGTCGGTGCAGAAGCCGCCGGCCGTGGCGGGAACGGTGGAGATGATGTCCTCCTCGCAGGACAGGAAGGCGGCGCCACCCGGGCCGGCAACGACGTTGAGGTCCGGCTTGACGCCGAAGTTGGAGTAGCTGGCCTTGTTCTCCAGCCGGTCGGTGGCGGTGACGCACAGCGCACCCTCGTCGAAGGCGGGCGTGCCGCAGATGGACGCGAAGTCGTTGCCGGCGGCGGCCACGACGACGACGTCCTTGGAGTTGGCGTAGGCGATGGCGTCCTGCACCTCGGTGATCTGCCCGGTGATGACCAGGGCCTGCACGCCCGGTAGTGCCCCGAGGCTCATGTTGATGACGTCGGCGCCGTTGTCCACCGACCAGCGGATCCCGTGGGCGATGTCCTCGAAGGAGCCGCCCTCCTCGCCCAGCACCTTGACCGCCAGCAGCTTGGCGCGCGGCGCGACGCCGGCGATGCCGGTCCCGTTGCCGGTGATCGCCGCGGCGCTGCCGGCGACATGGGTGCCGTGCGGGTGGCCAGCACCGGCCGCGGCCCCGCCGGACTCCCAGTCCCCGTTGCCGCACCCGGAGGCGCCACAGTCGATGAAGGTCTTGCCGCCGACGATCTTGCTAGCCAGATCCCGGTGGTCCAGGTCGATGCCGGTGTCCACGATGGCGATCGTCTCGCCCGCGCCGGTCGAGGTCGACCAGGCCTGCGGGGCGTTCACCTGCCGCGGACCCCATTGCAGGGCCCAGTGCTCGTCATCAGGTGTGGCCGAGGCCCTGGGCTTCGCCGTTGCACTACCGACGCTGGCCAGGACCAGGGCAAAGACCGCGATAAGGGTCAACACCGCTCGGGTGGATCGCATGGTTGTGCTCCTTGCAGTTGACGGTTGACGGCATCCGGTCCTCAAGGGCCCAGAGTGGCGGGGCCTGTGGTTGGCGGGACCGGTGGGCTCACCACCTTCCTTCGACATCCCGGCGGGGCGTTCCTGCCTCCCGTCTACGCTTCCGGCATGGCCGAAGTCCTGCGCTCCACCGCCGATCCGGCGACGCCGGCGTTCCGCCGCAACGACGAGGCGCACCGGGCGCTGGTCACCGAGCTGCGCGAGCGGCTGTGCCAGGTGTCCGGCGGCGGTGGGGCCAAGGCACGTGAGCGCCACCTGGCCAGAGGAAAGCTGCTGCCACGCGACCGGGTGGACAAGCTGGCCGATCCCGCCAGCCCGCTGCTGGAGCTGTCACCCCTGGCCGCGCACGGCGTGTACGACGACGACGCCCCCGCCGCCGGCATCATCACCGGCATCGTTCGGGTCAGCGGCCGCGAGGTCGTTGTCGTGGCCAACGACGCCACGGTGAAGGGCGGCACCTACTACCCGCTGACCGTCCGCAAGCACCTGCGCGCGCAGGAGGTTGCTCTGGCCAACCGCCTGCCGTGCGTCTATCTGGTCGACTCCGGCGGCGCCTTCCTGCCGCGCCAGGACGAGGTGTTCCCCGACCGCGACGACTTCGGGCGGATCTTCTTCAACCAGGCGACGATGTCGTCGCGTGGTATTCCCCAGATCGCGGCCGTGCTGGGGTCGTGCACGGCTGGTGGCGCCTACGTGCCCGCGATGAGCGACGAGAGCGTCATCGTGCGCAACCAAGGGACCATCTTCCTAGGCGGTCCGCCGCTGGTGAAGGCCGCCACAGGCGAGGTGGTGTCGGCCGAGGAGCTGGGTGGCGGCGACCTGCACAGCCGCACCTCAGGGGTCACCGACCATCTGGCCGGCGACGACGCCCACGCGTTGCAGATCGTGCGCTCCATCGTGGCCACCCTGGCACCGCGCGCGCCACGGCCGTGGGAGGTCACGGTCACCCAGGAACCAGCGATTGATCCCGCACAGCTGTACGGCGTGGTCCCGCCCGACGCTCGGACTCCCTACGACGTACGGGAAGTCGTCGCCAGGGTGGTCGACGGCTCGCGCTTCGCGGAGTTCAAGGCGCTGTACGGCACGACACTGGTGACCGGGTTCGCCCGGATCCACGGCCATCCGGTCGGGATCGTGGCCAACAACGGGATCCTGTTCAGCGAGTCGGCACTCAAAGGCGCCCACTTCATCCAGCTGTGCGACCAGCGCGGCATCCCCTTGCTGTTCCTGCAGAACATCAGCGGGTTCATGGTCGGCCGCGAGTACGAGGCTGGCGGCATCGCCAAGGACGGCGCCAAGATGGTCACGGCCGTTTCGTGTGCCCGCGTGCCCAAGCTGACCGTCATCATCGGCGGCTCGTTCGGAGCCGGCAACTACGGGATGTGCGGACGCGCCTACTCGCCGCGGTTCCTGTGGATGTGGCCCAACGCCCGCATCTCGGTGATGGGTGGCGAGCAGGCCGCCACGGTGCTGGCAACGATCCGCCGCGACCAGATCGAAGCCTCCGGCGCCGCTTGGTCCGACGAGGACGAACAGGCCTTCAAGGATCCGATCCGCGAGCAGTACGAGCACCAGGGCAACCCCTACTACTCCACGGCGCGGCTGTGGGACGACGGTGTCATCGATCCGGCCGACACGCGCACCGTCCTGGGCCTGGCCCTGTCGGCGTGCGCCAACGCTCCGCTGGAACCGGTGTCCTACGGCGTGTTCCGGATGTGAGCCGGTCGCGGCCCCGCGGTGAGGCACCGGGCTACAAGGCTCGCCGCGCGCTGCGGCGACGCGCCCGCCCGCTCGGGGCCGAGGATGCCTTGAGCGACTTCGATGACCCCGAGATCCGACGCTGGTCGCCGGGTGACCCCCTTGGCGCCGCGCGTTGCAGTTGCGCGAGAACATGTCCGCGTACGGCGCTGCCCACGTGGTGCTGGCCGAGGCCGTCGACTGCCCGCTGCCGACCCGCGACGCGCGCTTGGTCGGATCCAGCGGACACCTCGTCCGCGTCAACGTGCCGCTGAGCCCGCAGGTCCCACCAGGGCCGGTCGCCTCGGCCCGTCGGTGGGGACTACGTTGCGGTGTCTTGCGGGCTCGGCGTCGGCGTCCTTGGCGGCACCGGTGTCGACACGATGAATGAGCTCGTGGTCTGGCCGTGCAGCAGGAACTGGTCCAGGACAGCCTCGATGGCGTCCAGCGACGAAACGTGCACCTTGAGCAGGAAGCAGTCCTCACCGGAGATGCGGTGGCACTCGCTGACCTGCGGAACACGGGCCACCAGCTCCGCGACCCTGGGGAGCTGCCCGGGACCGGGGCGGATACGAACCCAGGCGGCCACCGGCAGACCGAGCGCGGCGGGGTCGACGTCGAGGCGGTAGCCGCGGATCACTCCTGCCTCCTCCAGGCGCGCCACCCGCTCCCGTACGGCGGGAGCCGACATGCCCACACGACGTGCGAGCTCGGAGGCGCTGAGTCTCGGGTCGTCGGTCAGGGCGGCGAGGAGCCGCTGGTTCACCGCATCCAGCGTTGACCTTCCGTTCGGAATGCCACTCGGGAGCGAGGCGTTCTCGGTGTAGCCATGATGCCGTCCTCACCTTCGATGGCTCCTGGCGCTGCTTGATGTCACCTTCGACGATAGTCGCATGACGACCATCGATCCCGAGGCGTCCGGCTC